>JAICJI010000066.1 GCA_025928515.1 Thermoleophilia bacterium | reverse complement strand
GGAGCGGCGGAGGCTGCTGGCGGCAGGCGTGGAGGTGATCGACTTCGGCAAGGGCGATCCGAACGAGCCGACCGACCCGATGATCCGCGGTGCGCTCGTCGAGGCGTTGCCGGAGCGCGCGCCGTATCCGCTCGCGCAGGGACTGCCTGAGCTCCGCGAGGCCGCGGCCGGCTGGGTCGAGCGACGCTTCGGTGCCTCGGTCGACCCCGAGACCGAGATCGTGCCGACCTACGGCTCGAAGGAAGCGATCTTCTCGCTTGCGCAGGTGCTCGAGACCGCGGGTCGCGTCGTGGCGTTCGGCGAGCCCGCCTACCCCGTGTACGAGCGCGGAGCGCTGTTCGCGGGTGCGCGCGTGCGGACGCTCCCGTTGCGACGCGAGAACGGCTTCCTGCCGGATCTTTCGACCCTCGACGACGCCGTCGCGCTCGTCTGGGTCAACTACCCGCACAACCCGACCGGAGCGGTTGCGCCGCGCGAGTTCTACGACGAGCTCGCGGAGGCCGCCGAGCGTCACGACTTCGTCGTCGGCTCGGACGAGGCGTACACGGAGCTGTGGTTCGACGAGCCGCCGCCCTCGGCGCTCCAGACAGGCGATCGCTCACGCACCGTGGTCTTCCAGACACTCAGCAAACGTTCCTCGATGACCGGCTACCGCTCGGGCTTCGTCGCCGGCCCCGCCGAGATCGTTGCGGCGCTGAAGGCGTACCGCCCGACGGTGGGGACAGCGCCCCAGGAGTTCGTGCAGCGAGCTTCCGTCGTCGCGTGGAACGACGAGCGCCACGTCGCCGACACGCGCGCCCGCTACCGCTCGAAACGGGATGTGATGATCCCGGCGATCGAGGGCCGCGGCTGGGAGATCGTGGCGAGTGAGGCGACGATGTATCTCTGGGTCGCGGGGCCGGACCCGGCCGAGCTCCTCGCACGCGGAATCATCGTGTCCCCGGGCGAGATGTTCGGACCGAGCGGCGCGGGCTATGTCCGCTTCGCGCTCGTTCCGACGCTCGAGGAGTGCGAGCGTGCTGCGGAGATCCTGCGGGAGGTGTGATGGACGTCGAGGCCACGATCGCAGCGCTCGACCGCGGCGAGGTCCGGGTCGCCGAGAAGGTCGACGGCGACTGGCGGGTCAACGAGGAGGCGAAGGCGGCGATCCTCGAGTACTTCAGGGTGCGAAAGGTCGAGCCGATCGAAGTCGGTCCGTTCGAGTACCTCGACAAAATCCCGCTCAAGCACGACTACGCCGAGCGCGGCGTCCGCGTCGTGCCGCCCGCGGCCGCGCGATACGGGGCGTTCCTCTCCCCCGGCGTGATCCTGATGCCGAGCTACGTCAACATCGGTGCCTGGGTCGGCGCGAACACGATGGTCGACACGTGGGCCACGGTCGGGTCGTGCGCGCAGATCGGAGCTGATGTCCACCTCGCGGGCGGCGTCGGGGTCGGCGGCGTCCTCGAGCCGGTGCAAGCGCGGCCGGTGATCGTCGAGGACGGGGCGTTCATCGGGTCGCGGTGCATCCTCACCGAGGGAGTAGTGGTCGGAGAAAGGGCGGTGCTCGCCCCGAATGTGTCGTTGACCGGGTCGGTGCCGGTGATCGACGTGACGGGGCCGGAGCCGGTGGAGCACCGCGGCTACGTCCCGCCGCGGGCGGTCGTCCTGCCGGGGACGCGCCCCAAGGAGTTCCCGGCGGGGACGTACCAGGTCGCGTGCGCGCTCGTCGTCGGCTGGCGGAGTGCGCAGACCGATCTCAAGACGAGCCTGAACGACGTGCTACGCGAGTTCGACATAGGCGCTTGAGGAGAGCTGCGAATCGGGTTATCGTCTCGCAGCTATGCGGCACGAGGCGCTTCACGCGTCCTGCCGTCCCGTCATGACTCTGAAGGGGGATCGATGCGTACTTCTCGAGTTCGGGGGTTGTTGGCCGTTGCCCTTGTGGCGACCGGATCGGTCGTGGCTCTGCCGGCGGCACTCGCCGCGTCCACGGCCGATGACACGCCCGTGCTGCTGACGCCGAAGGGCGATCACGACAGTGGCGCGGACGAACAAAACTTCGACAAGCTGCGGGACGCCTATTACGCGACCCGCCTGCTGAGCGGCGACAGCCAACTGACCCTGACCCAGGCTGCGTCGCTGCGGAGCAAGGCGGTCAAGCAGGCGGGGCTCATGCCGCAGTCGGCGCCTCCGGGCGCCGTCCGCGGTGGCGCTTGGAGTCCGCTTGGCCCCAACCCAATCGTTCAGGTCGGGCGCACCTCCAACACGTTCGAGGCCGTGTCCGGCCGGGT
>JAICJI010000024.1 GCA_025928515.1 Thermoleophilia bacterium | reverse complement strand
TCGCTCGACTGGCCCTTCAACCCGATCTCGCTCGCGATCGGCGCCGAGGCGACGTTCGTCGCGCGCGCGATCGACACCGACAAGAAGGGGATGACCGAGGTGCTGCGCGCCGCGGCAGAGCATCGCGGCAGCGCGTTCGTCGAGATCTTCCAGAACTGCCCGATCTTCAACGACGACGCGTTCGACGACGTGCGCGACGACAAGGAGGGCGTCAACCGGATCGCGCTGCGCCACGGCGAGCCGATCACGTGGGGCAAGGACGGCGAGAAGGCGCTGCGCCAGCGGGGAGATGGATACATCGAGGTCTGCGCCGCGGATGACACGGACGTGCTCGTGCACGACGCCTCGCGAGGGGAGCCCGCGCTCGCGTTCGCCCTGTCGCGCGTGACGCAGGAGCGGCACGGAGGCACCCCGGTCGGGATCTTCCGCAACGTCGAGCGCCCGGTCTACGACGACCTGATGGCCGAGCAGCTCAAGGCGGCGGAGGAGAAGCGCGGGGCTGGCGATCTGGCGGAGCTACTCCACTCCGGCGAAACCTGGGTCGTCAGCTAGGGGCGTGCGTCGAGGGCGAGCCGTCGTCGGCTTCCTCGTCTGAGGCCTCTGTAGAAGGCGCGACGGGCGCACGGACTCCTGGAAGTCGAAGCACAGGCACCAAGAGCGTCGGGATACGCATGCGGTTCGTTACGGTCTGAGCGAGCTCGCGCCAATAAGGCCACGCATTGAACCTTGCGTTGAAGGCGGCGAAGTGCGCGACGTCGTGATCGGTGATGCCCTCCGGGTCATCCACGCTGTAGGTGAGTTCGAAGAGCACCGCGATGTCCACATCCGGCAAGTCGTCCTCGCCGAACTCGGGCGGTTCCGCAGCCGCAACGTCGGCCTCAGTCCACTCAGCTTTGTGGATAGCTGCAAACGCGGCGTGGACGGTGAAGAAGCCGTTGTCGTCGCTCCACTCAGACGCATGCACCGAATAACCCATGAAGGTGCGGTCAGCCCAGTCTCCAGCCACCGAGTTCAGAGGGACGTTGAGGCCAGCTCTCGCCCACACCATGCGGATGTCAGACAGGTCTACCTGAGCAACGACCCGCGCAACCGAAGCCCTGTCAATCTCGTCGGGCGCTTGCGGGCTATCGGTGACGTCGATCTGTTTCATTCCGGCTCAGGCGGCCCCTTGGAGCAGTTCCGAGAATTCCTCATCGAGATCTGACGCGGCATCGGTCGGCAAGATGAGCGAGCTCCGAAGCACGTTGAGGTCATCAGCCCAATGGCTGTGCGTGTACATGCGGTGGTGGCTGATGTACGCGTGCACCTTCTGCGTATAGAGCGGCATGGGCGCGTTGCTCCGGTGGTCGAGCGGTTCCGCTTCGATCTTGCCGCGATGGCCCACCGCCCCGAGGACGCGCGAGAGCGTTCGCAGCGTCATATTTCTCTTGCCGTCCAGCAGTTGACTCACATGGCCCTTAGTAGAACCGATGCGTCGGGCAAGCTCGACGCGGTTCACTCCCTGATCGTCCATCAGACGCTGGATCGTCTCCGTTGCGTCCAGGATGAGACGCTCCTCTTCCAGGAGCGCTTCGTAATCGTTTTGTCGCCTCCGGTTCACTCCTTACGTCCTCTCAGGTTTCTGATAGCTGTCCTTGATCCGCCGAGCTCGATCCAGTTCTTTCGGCGCTAGTCGGTCGCGCTTCTTCGTGAATCCATGGGTGATCACTACATCACTCCCGTCGAAGAAGCACATGAGGCGCCGTTGGAATCGTTTGAAGCAGTAGAAACCGTTCTTCTCGTGCCGGAACAGCTCCTTGTTTCGAATCTCGCCGTGGGTCGCCATACGCTCGAGGAGGGACTGGACTTTGGCGCGGTCGCTCCCCGGAAGTGCGTCGAAGTACTCCTTTCCGTGCATCCGTCCCGACGCATCGGCAGCCCAGACGATGCGTCGGATGCCTGAGAAAGCTGTTTCCGACACTGAGTTTATATTAAACTATACTCTTGCTCAACCGGCAGTGCCGGACAGGGCAGATTGAGCCCTCCAGACCAGAACCAGGGATCGACACCCTCACCGTTCCCGACAATAGTCAAGTGCTTCGCGGCTGGCTAGGCGTGCTGGGGCTGGTCGGCTCGGCGGCGTGTCGTGATCCGCGGGGTCCAGCCGAGGGCCAGCGCGGCTCCGAACATCGCGACCAGGCCGACGATGCCGGCGGACGCGAAGGCGAGCTCCGTGCCTCCCTCGGCACAGAGCCAGCCCGTCAGGATCCCGGCCAGCGCTCCCGTGCCGTTGAAGGCGTAGAAGTAGAGGCCGATGATCCGGCCGCGCAGGTGGTCCGGTGCGGCGAGCTGCAGGCTCGCGTTCGAGTTCGCCGACCACGCGGTGAAGCCCGCACCGACGAAGAACAAGAGCACTCCGGCCAGGATCGCCGAGTGGAGCGGTGCAAGCAGGAGCTCGCCGGCCACGAACACCAGCCCGCCGACGAGCAGCGTCTTCGTCGACGCACGTCCGAGCGACGCAGCCGCCAGCGCGCCCACCAGCGCTCCGGCGCCGAACACCGCGGACAGCAATCCGTAGACGTAGGCGTGCCCGTGCAGCGTGACCTTCGCCAGCACCGGCAGCGTAACGTTGAAGTTGAAGCAGAACGTGCTCAGCACGAAGGTCAGCGTCAGCAAGACCACCATCCGCGGCTGCTGCCGCACCCACGCGAGCCCCTCGCGCGTGCCGGCGAGGATCCGCGGCCGCTCGAACTCCCGCAGCGCGAAGAACTCGCTCGTGCGCATCGCCAGCAGCCCGAGCAGCACGGCAAGGAAGCTGACCGCGTTGACGAGGAAGCAGATCCCAGCGCCGGCGACGAGCACGACTCCCGCGACCGCCGGGCCGAAGATCCGCGACGCGTTGAAGAGCGTCGAGTTGAGCGCGATCGCGTTCGGCAGGTCGTCGCGCCCGACCATCCGGTACGTGAGCTGCTGGCGTGACGGCACGTCGAGCACGAGCACCGTCCCGTTGATGAACGCGATCGTGTAGAGCATCCACGGCTGCGCGAAGCCGCTGAGCGCGATCCACGCGAGCGCCGAGGCCGAGACGAGCTGCGCGACCTGCGTCCCGATCACGGTGCGGCGCGCGTCGAGGCGGTCGGCGAGGACGCCCGCGAACAGCCCGAAGGCCATGTACGGAAAGAACTGCGCGAACGCCATCACGCCGACGTCGAACGGCGAGTGCGTCAGCTGCAGCACGAACCAGCCGAGCGCGATCCGCTGCATCCACGAACCGGTCTGGCTGACGATCTGGCCGCCGAAGAAGAGGCGGTAGTTGCGGTAGCGGAGGCTGTGGAAGGTGCGCTTCGCGGCCTTCGTCATGCGCCGCGGGCCTCCTCGAGCTCGAGGATCCGGGCGAGCGGCTCGGCCGCGGCGCCGACCGCGTCGAGGTCAGCCGGGGACAGCGCGCTCAGCCGGCTCGCGAGCCAGGCGGTGCGGCGGGAGCGGACGCGGCGCAGCGTGCGCTGGCCGTCGTCGGTGAGCGTGAGGCCGACGCGGCGCCTGTCGCTTTCGCTCTTGGTGCGGGTGACGAGGCCGTCGCGCTGGAGCCGCGTGACGCGCTTGGACATCGCCGCGGTCGAGACGCGCTCGCTCGCGGCGAGCTCGCCGACGGTGACGCCCGGCGCGTACTTGATCGAGGCGAGCAGGCCCACCTGGTGCGGCGAGACGCCGGCGATCTTCTCCTTCCGTAACTCGCGGGCGAGGCGGAGCAACGTGGGGCGGAGGCTGTCGGCCACCGCCATCGCATCGAGGTGCTGTTTCGTCGCTGCAGACATTCGCTAACCAGGTTAGCAATAACCGTAACCTGGTTACGATTTCCTTACAGGATCTTCGAGAGGAACTGCTTCGTGCGCTCGTGGGCAGGCTCGTCGAAGAAATGCTGCGGCGTTCCCTCCTCGATGATCAGTCCGTCGTCCATCATCACGACGCGGTTGGCCGCCTTGCGCGCAAAGCCCATCTCGTGGGTGACGACGATCATCGTGATGCCCGCGGCCGCGAGTTCTTCCATCACCGACAGCACCTCGCCGGTCACCTCCGGGTCGAGCGCGCTGGTCGGCTCGTCGAACAGCATCAGCGCCGGCCCCATCGCGAGCGAGCGGGCGATCGCGACGCGCTGCTGCTGCCCGCCCGAGAGCTTGCCGGGATACGTGTCGAGCTTGTCCCCGAGCCCGACGCGCTCGAGCAAGGCCTTGCCATGCGGGATCGCCTGATCTTTCGGCCTCCCGAGCACCTTGATCGGTGCTTCGACAACGTTCTCGAGCGCCGTCTTGTGGGGGAAGAGGTTGAAGCGCTGGAAGACCATGCCGATCTCGGTCCGCTGCCGCGCGATGTTGCGCTCGTTGTCCTCGACGAGCTTGCCGTTGTTCTCGCGGTAGCCGATAAGGTGCCCGTTCACCTGAATGCGACCCGAGTCGATCTTCTCGAGGTGGTTGACGCAGCGGATGAACGTCGTCTTGCCGGATCCCGACGGCCCGATGATGCAGACCGTCTCGCCCTTCGTCACCGTGAGGGAGACGCCCTTCAGCACCTCCAGCCGGCCGAAGCGCTTGTGGACGTCCTCCGCTTGCATGATGACCTCGCTCGTCAACGCGACGGCGACCTCATGAAGATCCCGCCCCGTGCCGGGTTCCACGCCGCCTGCCAACGTTCGCGGAAGCTCAGCTCCTCGCCCCGCTCGCTCGCTGCGAGCTTCCGCTCGATCCCAGCCTGGATGAACGTCCAGACCGTCGTGAGCACGAGGTACCAGAACGCAACGCCGAGGAAGTACTCGGTCGGCTGGAACGAGTTCGAATAGCCGATCTCGGCGTCGGCGAACATCTCGTAGACGCCGATCGTGAAGAGCAGCGACGTGTTCTTCAGCATGTTGTTGAACTCGTTGCCGAGCGGCGGGATGATCACGCGGGCGGCCTGCGGCAGGACGATGCGGCGCATCGCGAGCCCGTAGCGCATACCGAGTGAGGTCGCGGCCTCCATCTGCCCCTTGTCGATCGAGTCGATGCCGGCGCGCACGATCTCGCGCATGTAGGCGCCCTCGTTGACGCCGAGCGCGAGGATGCCCGCGAAGATCGCGCCGTCGAGCTTGAAAAACCCGCCGTTGAGCGAGTTCGGGATCAGCGTGAAGCCCAGCAGCTGGTTCGAGGCCAAATAGACGAAGAAGATCTGGACGAGGAGCGGCGTGCCGCGAAAGATCCAGACGTAGATGCCGGAGAGTACGCGGAGGATCCGCAGCTTCGACATCCGCATGAGGGCGGCGAGCAGGCCGAGAATCACACCCATGATCTGGGCGATGACTGCGATGTAGACCGTTCGCGTCAGTGCGATGAAGAAGGCGTGGTCTGGGTGCGCAACGCGTACCCAGACCACATGCCAGTCGACGGACGCGAGCATGGCGCTAGTGGAGCAACGTCACTGCGTTGGTCATCCCCCACTTGTCGACGATCTTCTTGATCGTCCCGTTCGAATAGAGCGTGCTGATCGCAGTCTTGATCTTGGGCTCGAGCGGGCTGTTCTTCCGGAGCGCGATCCCGATCGGAATCGGCGCGATGGGTGAGCCGCCGACCGCGAACGACTTGTCCTTCGAGACGTAGTAGACGACCACCGGCGAATCGCCGAAGTACGCATCGACGCGACCGGCCTTCAACGCGGCCGCGGCGTCGGTGTCCTTCGGGAACGTCTTGATCTGGATCGCCGGCTTGCCCGCCTTGGTCAGCTTGTCCGACTGCGCGGCGAGGAAGTCACGGTCCGTGGTACCCGCTTCGACCGAGACCGTGTGCCCGGCCGCACTCGCGAGCGAGGTGATGTGGTTCGGGTTCCCGGCCTTGACCATGAACGACTGCCCGACGCTGAGGTAGTCGACGAAGTCGACCTGCTTCCGCCGCTCGGCCGTGTCGTTCATGCCGGAGATGATCGCGTCGCACCTCTTCGAGTTCAGCGAGCCGATGATCCCGTCGAAGCCGGTGTTCTTGATCTGCGCCGTCGAGCCGAGCTGCTTCGCGACGTCGTTGGCGATGTCGACGTCCGATCCGACCGCCTGCCCGCCCGGAGTCGGATACGACTCCTCCGGTGGATATGTGACGTCGCTGCAGAAGACGATCGGATTCGGCACTGCCGAGCCTCCGCTCGTCGAGGTGGTGGTGTTGCTGCTGCCGCCGCTACTGCCACCGCCGCCGCAGGCGGCGAGCGTCGCGACGAGCGCGGCAACCCCGGCCAAGGGGAGAAAACGCTTCACGGAATTGCCCTCCTGTTGTCGAAACCGGCGAGAAGCCGACTCTACCGCGGTGCGATGGGAAGCACTAGCCCGCGAGCGGCGGCAGCGGCAGGGTGAGGCAGGTCGGGCCGCCGTCGCCCTTGCGCGAGATCTCGTCTCCGTCGTACTCGAGCACGTCGACGCCGGCGGCTTCCAGGCGTCGCCGCGTCTCGTCGTTGCCCGCGAGCGCGAGCGCGCGGGTGCCGCCGTCGAGGCCGAGCACGTTCGGGCCCATGGTCTCGAACTCCTCGTCCGGGACTTCGACGAGCCGGATCTCACGCTCCTCGAGCAGCTCGACGAAGGGCACCGGCATGAGCGGCAGGTACGCGACGGCCAGGGTCGGAGAGATCGGGTTGAGGAGCGAGCGCAGGTGGAGCACCTCGCCGGCCCCGTGGTAATGCGCGAGCGGGAACGCGCGTACGTCGACACCGGGAAGCAGGCGTCGCAGGGCCTCGATCCCGGCCTCGTTGGTGCGGTACGTGTGGCCGACGAGAAGCGTCGAGTCGTCCAGCCAGACGGTGTCGCCTCCTTCCGCGAGCTCATCGCCGGCGAGCTGTCCGGCGATCGCGACGCCGGCCGCTTCGAGGGCGGGCCGTAGCGCTTCGGGCTCGCCTCGTCGTCGCTCCTTTCCCGGATTCAGGAGGACGGCGCGCCCGTCCGGCGTGATCAGGGTCGGGTCGTACACGTAGATCGAGTCCAGGTTCCCGGGATCCCCGCGGGCCTCGATCACCTCGGCGCCGGCCGAGGCGAGGGCCGCGCGGAACGCCTCGTGCTCGCGTGCAAGCGAATAGAAGTCAGGCGCGGCACGCCAGCCGAGCCCCTCCCAAGAAGCGCAGTCCTCCTCGGCCGGAGGCCTGACGAGGATCCTCATCTCAGCCACCGGTGATCTCGGGCGCTCCGACCACCTCGGGCGGCGGTGGAACGGGTGGCCCCTCGATCCCGCGGCGACGCCGGATCTCGAGCAGAACAGTAAGGGCGATCGCAGCGAGCGCGAGCGCGATCGTCACCAGCCCGACCTGGCGGGCGGTCGACCGCACGGTCTGCTCCCACTCCCCGCGCAGGAACTGGTCGCTCGGGCTGGCGTGCGGGATGTTGTCGGCTCCCAGCGGGTAGCGCTTCGTATGCTCGGCGGCCCAGGTCGCGAGCGGGAGGAGAAGCAGCACCGACGCGAGGATGGCCGCGGCGGCGGAGACGATCGTGGCGAGGCGCGACCGGAGCAGCATGGCCAGCACGCCCACGAGGACCAGCGCCGCCGAGACTGCGAATGCGAGCAGGTAGATCGTTCCGACGGTGCCTTTCGTCGGGTCTCCGAGGGCGACGACGCCCTTCTTCGTCAGGTGATGGGACGGCTTGTCGACCTTGAGCGAGAACGCCATCAGCCCCACGAAAAAGAGCGGCACGGCGAGGATCCCTGCGACTGCCACCGGCGCCCTCGACGCTCCGCGCAGCCGCCTCACAGCCGACCGCCTTCGAGCACGCGCGCCAGGAATTCCCGCGTGCGCTCTTCCTGTGGGGCCGAAAGAACCTGCTCGGGCGGGCCTTCCTCGTGGATCACGCCGGCGTCGAGGAAGCAGACCTTGTGCGCCACTTCACGAGCGAAGCTCATCTCGTGGGTGGCGAGGATCATCGTCATCCCGGACTGCGCGAGCTCGCGGACGAGCTCGAGCACCTCACCGATCAGCTGCGGGTCGAGTGCGGATGTGATCTCGTCGAGCAGCATCAGCTTCGGCCCGGTCGCCAACGCGCGCACGATCGCGACGCGCTGCTGCTGTCCGCCCGATAGCCGGTCCGGGAACTCGTCCGACTTTTCCTCGAGGCCGATCTGCCGCAGCAAGGCGCGCGCATGCGCCTCGGCCTTGTCGCGCGAGATCCCGAGCGCCTTGCGCGGCGCGAGGGTCACGTTCTGGAGCACGGTCATGTGCGGGAACAGGTTGTAGGCCTGGAAGACGATCCCGATCTTCTGCCGCAACTGGTTGACGTCGACCTTGGTGCCGGTGATGGGCTGGCCGTCGACGACGATGCTGCCCGCGTCGACCTGCTCGAGCAGGTTGATGCAGCGGAGGAGCGTCGACTTGCCCGATCCCGAGGCTCCGATCAGACAAACGACGTTGTGCTCGGAGACATCGAGGTTGATGTCGTGCAGGACCTCGAGATCGCCGAAGCGCTTCGTGACGCCTTGGAGCGAGACGAAATGCCCGTTCGCGTTCATACGGCCTGCGCGCGTTCCCGCTTCTCGCGCTCCCTGATGATGTGGTCGGTGAAGCGAGCGAGCGGGATCGTGAGGAAGATGAAGAAGACGGCGGCAACGCCGAAGGACGCGTAGTTCGCGAAGTTGCTCGAGTAGAACCCGGCCTGGGTGGCCGCTTCGGTCAGTCCGATCACGGTCACGAGTGCGGTGTCCTTCTGGAGGCCCACGAAGTCGTTGAGGAGCGGCGGGATGACCCTTCGGATCGCCTGCGGCAACACGACGTAGCGCATCGCCTGCATGTAGCTCAGCCCGAGGGAGCGCGCCGCCATGCGCTGGCTGGGATGGACCGACTCGATCCCCGCTCGGTAGACCTCCGTGACGTAGGCGGTGTAGACGAGCACCAGCGCGATCACGCCGTTCTTGAACAGCGTGTTGGCGGAGAGACCGAAGTAATTGAGGGTGGCGAACCCTCCATTCACCATCAGGAGTACGAGGATGAGAGGCGTGCCGCGGAAGATGTCGGTGTAGGCGATGGCCGCGGCTCGGAACGGAACGGCGGCACGCCCCGGGAGACCGCGCACGATCGCGACCACCAGCGCCAGCGGCAGCACGAGCGCCTCCGCGACGAGCATCAGTTGGATGTTGAGCTTGAACCCGCTCCAGACCTGCGGCGTGGAGCGGAGGAAGTCGAGTGGGCTGAAGAACTCGTGCAGAAACGGGCCCACTTCGACCTCCTCCGCGATCTAGACCTGGCTCAGTCCCGCACCTATTTCAGGATCGGAACCTTGGACGGGTCGTAGCCGAACCATTTCTTCGTCAGGGCGCTGATCGTCCCGTTGCTCTGCAGCGTGTTGATCGCCTTGCTCACGTCCGGGATGAGCGGGCTCCCCTTTGCGAACACTGCGCCGTAGCCCTCGTGGGTGTCGATCTGTCCGACCACGCCGGCGTACACGCCCGGTTGCTTCGCGTTCTGTGCCTCGATGATCGGGACGTCGAGGATCAGCGCCTGGCAGGCGCCGGACTGGACGGCGTCGAATGCGGCGTTCGACGAGGCCGAGTAGACGCGCGGCTGCTTCGTGGGACGCAGCTTGTGCTGGAGCCAGTCGAGGCCGGTCGTCGCAGCCTGCGCGCAGGTCTGCAGGCTCTTGAGGTCCGCGATCGACGTCGGCTTCGTCACGCCCTTGCCCAGCAGCACGCCCTGGTTCGCGTCGAAGTACGGGGCCGAGAAGCCGATCACCTTCGCGCGCTGCGCCGTGATCGTCGTCTCCTCCATTGCGAAGTCGTACGGCTTCTTCCCTGCCAGCAAGATCGTGGCGAAGGGCGCCCGCTTGAAGGTGACGTTGCTCTTGCTGATGCCGAGCTGGTGTGCGACGTCGAGCGCGAGCCCGTACTCGAAGCCGGACGGGTTCTTCAGCGTCGTGCCGGATAGCTGCCCGTTCCAGAACGCTGGTGCGGGAACGTCGAACCCGACCACGAGCTTGCCCGGGGTCAGCGTCGGGACGGAGTTCGTCGTGGCCGAAGAACTGCCGCCTCCACCACCGCCACCGCAGGCGGTGAGTGTGACAACGAACGCTGCGACCCCGAGCAGCGGGAGTAGACGCTTCACGGTTTTGCCCTCCTATGTCGAACCGGCGAGAAGGACGACTCTACTCCGCGAGCGCCGCAGCCGTAAGCGCCTGGAAATGCCCGATGAGCTGCTCGCTCCGGCCCATCAGGAATCCGTGCTCGATCGCTCCCGATGCCATCCCGCGCTGGACGCCCTCGACGAGCCCCACGTCCTCCTGGCCGACCTGGTTGTCGAAGGCGATGAGCTCGTCGATCCACGACTGCTCGACGTCCGGGCCGAAGAAATAGTCGAGGAAGCGGTACGTCCGCTCGGGTGTCAGCGGCACGAACGGGCCGATCGAGAAGTTCGGGTGGCCGGGGAGGATGTTGATCCCGAGGTTCGGCCAGAGGAAGTGGAACTGCGAGCGCGGCAGCTCGTCGGTCGGCGCGACGGTCCGCGGCGGGCCGTGCTGCGTCGAGAGTCGCCCGTCGGTCGAGAGCACGTACGCCTCCGGCGAGACGTCGATCAGCTCGCTGAAGGCGGGATGTGCGACCTGGCAGTGGTAGCACTCGAGGAAGTTCTCGCAGACGATCTTCCAGTTCGCCGCAACCTCGGTCTCCCAGCGCGAGTAGTGGACGAGCGAGTCGACGTCGAGCCCGAGCTCCTCGACCTGCGCCGGCAGCGAGCCGAGCGCCTGCTCGAGCGGCTCGGGGTCGGGGCCGGCGTTCGCGAAGACGAACGGCCCCCACGTGCCGACCGCGACCGGCACGAGGCAGAGCTCGTCCTGCGGGAAGTCGGGCTCCTCCTCGCTGCGCGGTGCCTTGCGGAGGCGGCCGTCGAGCCCGTACGTCCACGCGTGGTACGGGCACTGGAGCGTCTCGCGGCTCTGCTCGCCCTCGGCGACCGGGAAGCCGCGGTGGCGGCAGACGTTGACGAAGCCGCGCAGGACTCCCTCGCGGTCCCGCGTGACGACGACGGGCGTGCGGCCGACCTTGGTCGCGAAGAAGCCGGGGCTCGCGAGCTGTCCGGTGTGGCCGACGTACTGCCACGCCGTGCGGAAGATCCGCTCCTGCTCGCGCCGCAGGATCTCGGGATCCGTGTACCAGCCGTAGGGCAGGGTCTGCTCCACGGGAGAGAATCTAAAGGTGCGCGCGATGGTGTTCCACGCGGCCGGCCGGCCGCTGCGGCTCGAGGACGTTCCCCTGCCCGAGCCGGGGCCCGGCCAGGTGCGGCTGCGCGTCTCGGCGTGCGGCGTCTGCCGCACCGACCTTCACATCGTCGACGGCGAGCTGCCGAAGCCGAAGCTGCCGCTCATCCCCGGCCACCAGGTCGTCGGACGGACGGAGGATGGGCGCCGGCTGGGCGTCCCATGGCTCGGCCGGACGGACGGCGCCTGCCGCTACTGCCTCTCCGGCCGGGAGAACCTCTGCGAGTCGGCGCGCTTCACGGGCTATGACCTCGACGGCGGCTACGCCGAATACGTCGTGGCGGACGAGCGTTACTGCCTCGAGATGCCCGAGGACTACGACGACCTGCAGGCTGCCCCGCTCCTTTGCGCCGGGCTGATCGGCTACCGCTCGCTGTGGCTGGCCGGCGACCCCGAGCGGATCGGGCTCTACGGGTTCGGCTCCTCGGCGCACATCGTCGCGCAGGTCGCGCGGCACGAGGGACGGCGAGTGTTCGGCTTCGTCCGCCCGGGTGACGACGCGGCTGCGACGTTCGCGCTCGAGCTCGGCTGCGAGTGGGCCGGCCCGTCGGACGAGCCGGGGCCGGAGGAGCTCGACGCCGCGATCATCTTCGCGCCGGTCGGCGCGCTCGTCCCGGCGGCGCTGCGCGCACTCGCTCCCGGCGGCGTCGTCGTGTGCGCCGGCATCCACATGAGCGACGTGCCGAGCTTCCCGTACGAGCTGCTCTGGGAGGAGCGCGCCGTGCGTTCGGTGGCGAACCTCACGCGCCGCGACGGCGAGGAGTTCCTCGCGCTCGCGCCGCGCGTGCCGGTGCGCGCCGAGATCGAGACGTTCCCGCTCGAACAGGCGAACGAGGCGCTCGACCGCCTGCGGCGGGGCGAGATCCGGGGTGCCGCCGTGCTAAGAGTGGAGTGATGGCTCTCATTACGGACATCGCCAGTTGGGCCTCCCGGCATCGCCGGCTGCTCGGCGCGGTCCAGCTCGTCGTGCTCGCCGCCTTCTTCATCAGCCTCGGCTGGGCGCTGCGCGGCACCGTCCACTCGGCCGTCCACGACCTCGACAACGCGAACCTCGTCTACTTCGCGCTCGGCTGCGCGGCGCTCGGCGGGTACTACCTAGTGTTCGTGATCGGCTGGATGCGGATCCTCGGCGAGTGGGGGATCGAGCTGTCGTACCCGGCGGCGCTGCGCGCGGAGATGATCTCGATGCTCGCGAAGTACATCCCCGGTGGGGTCTGGACGCCGGCCGCGCGCGTCGTCGCGGCGCGGCGGGCGGGCGTGACGGACGCCGCGCTCGTCACCTCGTCGATGCTGCTCGAGGCGGGGCTCTCGGCGGTCGCGGGCGTGATCGTCTTCGTGGTCAGCCTTCCGTTCGTGGACAACGTCGATGCGCCGCTCGTGCCGCTCGTCGTGTTCGGCGCCGTGCTCGCCGTGCTCGTTCAGCCGCGCGTCTTTCGCCCGCTTGCCGGAAGGGTGTTGCGGCGCTTCGGCTACACGCGGGAGCTGCCCGACATGCGTGCGCGGACGCTCAGCCTGCTCCTCGTCTTCTACGCCGGGACGTGGATCCTCGGCGGGCTCGCGCTCTGGCTGCTGCTGCGCTCGGTCGGCGCGCACCCCGAGCCGGCGTCGGTCGTCTTCCTGGGCGGAACCGCCGCGGTCGGCGCGATCGTCGCCGTCCTCTTCGTCTTCGCGCCGTCGGGCCTCGGGCCGCGCGAGGCGTCGATGTACGGGCTGATGCTCGCCGTCTCGACTCAGGGACAGGCCCTCGGCGCTGTCGCGCTGAACCGGGTTGCCCTCACGGCGGTCGAGCTCGCGCTGTTCGTGCTCGGCTCGCTGTTCCTGCGCGGAGAGCGCGAGCCGGCTCCCGCCGCCGACGGCCCGCCGCTGTAGGCCGATGCACGTCCTGATCGACATCGCCCACTCGTTCCGCGAGGGCTTTTTCATGTTCTGGGAGACGCTCTGGGCGCTCGTGCTCGGCTTCGGGCTCTCGGGCGCAGTGCAGGCATTCGTCTCGCGATCGGAGATGGAGCGGCTGCTGGGCCGCAGCGGCCCGCGCGAGATCGCGCGCGCGAGCCTGCTCGGCGCCGCGTCGTCCTCCTGTTCCTACGCGGCATCGGCGATGGCGAAGACGCTCTTCCAGCGAGGAGCCGACTTCGTCAGCTCGATGGTCTTCATGTTCGCGTCGACGAATCTCGTGCTCGAGCTCGGGATCGTGCTCTGGGTGCTCATCGGCTGGGAGTTCGCCCTCGCCGAGCTCGTCGGCGGCGTGATCATGATCGTCCTCTTCTCGCTCGGTGCCCGGCTCGTTCTGCGCCGGCGGGAGATCGACGAGGCGCGCGCGGGGCTCGGCGATGCGGACGTGCGGACCGCGGGCGGCCGGCGGCCGCGGCCGACCTCGCTAGCGGGCTGGGCCGACGCCGCGAGCTACACGCTCGCCGACGCGAAGATGCTGCGAAAGGAGATGGCGGCCGGTTACGTCGTCGCGGGCTTCCTCGCGGTTCTCATCCCGGCGAGCTTCTGGCACAGCGTCTTCATCAGCGGCCACGGGTTCTGGACGTCGCTCGAGAACGTCGTCGTCGGCCCGTTCATCGCGATCGTCAGCTTCGTCTGCTCGGTCGGAAACGTGCCGCTCGCCGCTGCGCTGTGGCACGGCGGGATCAGCTTCGGCGGCGTCGTCAGCTTCGTCTTCGCCGACCTGATCACGCTGCCGCTGCTCCTGATCTACCGGCGCTACTACGGCCGCCGGCTGACGCTGAAGCTGCTCGCGATCTTCTGGACGGTGATGAGCGCCGCCGGTCTCGCCGTCGAGTACCTCTTCCGCGGCGCCGGGATCGAGCCTACGAAGCGGCCCGCGGTCGTTGCGCCGACCCGCTTCCGCTGGAACTACACGACCTACCTCGACATCGTCTTCCTCGTCGTGTTCGCAGCGCTCTGGTGGCTGGCGAGAAACCAACGGCGCCTAGGCGGCGGCGTCGGCTACGCGATCGATCCGATCTGCGGGATGCAGGTGGACATGGCGAACGCGCCGGCGCACGTGGAGCTCGACGGCGAGGACCTCTACTTCTGCTCCGACCACTGCCGGCATCGTTTCGAAGCAAACCGCGGGGTTGATCGCACTCCGGCCGAGGCGTAGTCTCCCGCGCACTTTGCGCTGGTCGCGGCATCTGCTTGCGTTGGGAGCAGTCGTCCTCTTGGGCGTCCCGCTTGGTGCTTCCGCGGCGAGTGCGACGGCCGGTGGTGTCCTGAGCTGGTCGGCGCCGGCGAAGTTCGACTTCGGCGACCACCTCTATCCGCACGCCATCACAGGGCTCGCCTGCCCCTCGACGACGCTGTGCGTCGCAGCCGACGCCGCAGGCTCGATCGTCTCGTCCACCGATCCGACCAGCGCCTTGCCCTGGACCGGCGAGACCATCGTGGGAAACGGCCTCGGAAACGGCGGCCAGGTCGTCCAGATCGCGGGGATCTCGTGCGCGTCGACCACCCTTTGCGTCGCCGTCGATCAGCTCGGTGACGTGATCACCTCGACGACCCCCACCGACTCTTCGTCCTGGAGCGTCGCGACGGTCGATGCGGACAGGAACATCTTCTCGGTGTCGTGTCCCTCGACGACGCTGTGCGTCGCGGGCGACAACAACTTCGGCGACGTCATCACCTCCACCGATCCGACGGGGGGCGCGAACGCGTGGACCGTGACGAACATCGAGCCCGGTGGAGGCACGATCTTCGGGATGTCGTGCCTGTCGACTCCGCTCTGTGTGGGAAGCGACTCGAACGGCGACGTCGTCACCTCGACGAACCCGACGGGCGGCGCAGGCGCCTGGACCGTCACCAACGTCGACAGCAGCAACTTCGTCACCGGAGTCTCCTGCCCGTCGACCACGCTCTGCGTCGCCGTCGACGAGGTCGGGAACGTCATCACGTCGACGAACCCGACCGGCGGAGCGGGCGCCTGGACGGTGGCCAATGTCGACGGCACCAATCGGTTCGACGACGTCCACTGCGCGTCGACATCGCTT
Source organism: Thermoleophilia bacterium (assembly GCA_025928515.1). Taxonomy (GTDB): domain Bacteria; phylum Actinomycetota; class Thermoleophilia; order Gaiellales; family Gaiellaceae; genus Palsa-739. The sequence continues at coordinate 16,421 of JAICJI010000024.1, read as the reverse complement.
TGCGTCGCCGTCGATCAGAACGGCACCTTCGTGTTCGCAACGAATCCGACCGGCGGCGCGGGCGCCTGGACCGTGGTGGACGCCGACGCCGGCAACAACCCGGAGACGATCTTCTGCCCGTCGACTGCGCTCTGCGTCGCGGGCGACGCCGCCGGCAACGCGGTCACCGCGACCGACCCGACCGGTGACGCATCGGCCTGGACAGCAAATGCGGTCGACACGCAGACCATCAACGAGAGCAACGGCCCGAACGGTGTCTCGTGCCCGTCCCCTTCGCTCTGCGTCGCCGTCGATGACCGCGGGAACGTCGTCACCTCGACGAATCCGACAGGAGGTGCGGCGGCCTGGACGGTGGCCAACGTCGACGGCCCGTTCCCGGACATCCGGATGCTCGGCGTCTCGTGCGCATCGGCGTCGCTCTGCATCGCCGTCGACACCGGTGGCAACGTGATCACGACAACGAACCCGACGGGCGGAGCTCCGGCCTGGGCCGACACGAACGTCGACGGGTTCAACGAGATCATGGGGATCTCGTGTCCGACGGCGACACTGTGCCTTGCCGTGGACGAGTTCGGCAACGTCGTGACCTCGACCGACCCGACCGGCGGGCCTTCGAAGTGGAAGTTTGCGAACATCGACACGACGAACACGATTCAGACCGTCTCCTGCCCTTCTGCCTCCCTCTGTGTTGCCGGCGACCAGAACGGCAACATCCTTTTCTCGGACACTCCCGCGGGTGGCACAGCGGGGGACTGGACGACTCTTCCGAGCATCAGCCCGGGCGGCTTCAACAGCATTTCGTGCCCGTCTGTCTCGCTTTGCGTTGCGGTCGACACGAACGGCAACGTGCTCAGCTCCATCGATCCCGTCACCGCCAGCTCATGGCACATCGTCAGTGTCGACGTCAGCAACGGGCTATTCGGCGTGTCCTGCGCCTCCGCGTCGCGCTGCGTCGCGGTCGATGCGGGCGGCAACGTCTTGACGTCAGACAATCCGACCGGGGACGCGTCGGCCTGGAGCACGACGAACGTCGACGGGGACAACGTCTTCACCGGCGTCTCGTGCCCGTCGATCGGTCTCTGCGTCGCAGTCGAGTTCGACGGCTTCGTTCTCGCCGCGACGACCGCGCCGTCCGCAACCACCGGCTCGGCCGGCTCGATCGGCCAGACGACGGCGACCCTCGCCGGCACGGTGAATCCGAACGGCCTGGCCGTCAGCGACTGCCACTTCAGCTACGGCATCGGGAGCCCGGCGGGGACGAACGTTCCCTGCTCCTCCTTGCCCGGGTCGGGCAGGAGCGACGTCCCCGTTTCGGCTTCGGTCTCAGGGTTGACGCCCGGTACGGCGTACCAGTTCCGGTTCGTCGCCAGGACGGCCGGAGGGACGACGTTCGGCGCGGTTCACACCTTCACGACCATGGCCGACATGCACACGCTGACGGTCACCGAGATGGGCACCGGGGTCGGAACTGTGACGAGCTCGCCGGCCGGGATCAACTGCCCCACGTCCTGTGCGCACTCCTTCACGCACGGGACCTCGGTGACGTTGACCGCGAGCGCGGGCTTCACGGGTTGGTCGGGCGGCGGCTGCTCGGGCACCGGGAGCTGCACCGTCGTGCTCAACACGGACACGGCAGTGACTGCCTTCTTCAGCCACAGCCCCCCGCCCGCGCCCAAGTGCGTCGTGCCCAAGGTCAAGGGCAAGACCCTGCCCGCGGCGAAGCGCGCGATCAAGTCTCGCCACTGCAGCGTCGGCAAGATCAAGCGCGCCTCTTCCCGCAAGGTCAAGAAGGGCCACGTGATCTCGCAGAAGCCCAGGCCGGGGAGCCGGCTGAAGCGCGGCGCGAAGGTGAATCTCGTCGTCAGCCGCGGGCGCTAGCCGTGAACGTGGACGCCAAGTAGGAGCAGGTCGTAAGCCGCGACGATCGTCGCGAGCATCGTCAGCACAGTGACCATCAGCGCGTCCGAGTCGCGTCGCGACCGTCTCTGAGCGCCCGTGCGGTGAGAGACCTTCCGGTGAGCCGCAGGATGAGTGCTCACGGCCGGGTCTCTCCGAGCGAGTTGAGAAGCCGGTCGGGGAGTGCCGTCTCTTCTTCGCTTCCCCTGTACAGGTCGACGGCGAGCAGTAGCTGGCGGAGCAGGACGCCCAGCACGAGCACCAAGGCGGACGTCCACGCAACTCGATCGAGACGGTGCGTGACGTGGATCTCCACCGCAGCGAGGGTCAATGCCGTCAGCACGGGCACGAACGGCGCGACGAGAGCCGCGCGAGTGAGTGTCTGCTTGAGCGGGAGCGGGTCGGCGATCGGCTGCGGTCTCGCCGCGTAGGCTCCGGTGGCGATGGCGATATAGCCGGCGACCCAGCCGATGTCGACGAGGTTCCCCGTGCCGTACCGCGTGACCTCGGCCAGGTAGGCGTAGCCGGAATCCGAGAGCGTCATCGCGGCCAGTCCCGCGAGGAGGAACCAGAGATCGCGCCGGTCGCGGCTGGTCGTGCCGCGGATCACGAGCACGACGAGGAACAGGAGGACGACGTCGCTGGCCGGGTAGGCGAGCGTCACGATCCCGCCCAGCGTCGACAGGTCGGTGGAACGCCAGAGCGGGCCGAGCAGGGCCGTCCACGCGACGAAGAAGAGCGCGGTCGCGATCACCGAGCCGTCGAGCACCGCGCGGGCCTTGCCGGTAGTCCGACCGTGCACGGCGGGGTGCGCGAGTAGTGCGGCCGCTGCGAACGGAGGCGCAGAGAGATACGCCGCATCGGCCCAGGAGGGAACCGGCACCGGCCCTCCGAGCCCGAGGTCGTAGACCGCCCAGAGGATCTCGCCGAGACTCCAGAGCCCCAGCGCCGCAGCGAGCAGCCCCCAGAAGGTGCGCAGCCGTCCGCCCTGGTTGCGGGCCGCCCTCAGACAGAACACGGCAGCGGCGAGCGCCGCGGCGATCGTGCCCAGATCGTCGACGTAGCTGACGACGGTGCGACCGCCGAAGCCACCGACAAGCTCGGCTGCGAACAGGCCTGCGAAGAGGCCTGCCGCCGTCATCCACTTCAGCCGCATCCATCTTCCATAGCGTCGACCGGCCGCCACCACCTGCGTACTGCGCCGTATGCGGGATCAGCAATAAGCCGCGAGCATGGGCGCCTCTTGGGTCAGTCGTCGCCGAGCGCGATCGCGGCCGCGTCCCACAGGTCCAGCGCGCGCCCGCGATCTCGCGCATGGGCGAACTGCTCGCGCTCTTCGTCGACGAGCGCGCCGGCCCGCCTGGTGCGCTCATCCGGCCATCTCGGCAGACGCTCCCCCTCGGCGTCCGCAGCACCCCAGAGGAGACCCGCCCGCTCGAGGTCGTCTCGGACGAGCGCGAGCTGTGCGAGACCGGCGAGCGTGTAGAGCGCCCAGAGACGGTTTTCCTGCGCGCGCTCCATCTCGAGGGCGATGCGTCCTTCTCGCTCGGCCTGGTCGAGGTCCCCGCTTCGCAGAGCGAGCATCAGCAGCTCGTGCCGCTGGCCCGATTCCCACCATGCCCAGTCCGCTTCACGCGCCATTTCGGTGCCCCGTCGGGTCAGTTCGATCGCGCGTTCGACGTCGCCGTCGTGGAGCGCGAGCTGCCCGAGCAGCCAGTAATTCGCCGTCTCGGTGAAGGAGAACCTGCCCTTGGCCAGTGCGAGCGAGTGCTCGCTCAGCTCGCGCACGGTGTCCCACTCCTGTCGACGCCAGGCCGCCACCGCGAGCATCTGCTCGACGATCGCCACTCCCCGGTCGTCGCCGAGTTGCCGGTAGAGCTCGACGCTCTCTCCGGCGAACTCCGCAGCCTGCCGGTCGTAGCCGGCGAGGTCCGCCGTGCCACTGAGCACGCGGAGCGCGCTCGCGCGGAGCCCAAGGGGGATGTCGCCCGCGCGGTCGAGGAGGCGCCGGACGCGCTCGAAGCCTACCTCCGGGCCGGAGGCGTTCCAGAGGTTCTGGAGGCCGACCGCGAGCTCGAGCCCCGAGCTCGGGTCGGTTTCCTCCTCCCAGTCGAGCGCCGCTCGCAGATCTTCGCGCTCGGCCAGCGCCAGCCCGACGTCCGCCTCGCCGTAGTCCGAGCCGAGGCGGGCGTCCTTGGCAATCTGGTGCATCCGCTCGGCATGACGCCGGCGCAGGTCGTCTTCTCGCCCCGACGCGCGGAGCCGCTCGAGCGCGAACTCGCGAATCGTCTCCAGCATCCAGAAGCGCTCCTCACCGAGACGTCCTGTGCGGCGGCGCAGCAGACTCTTGTCGAGCAAGGACGCGAGGGTGTCGAGATCGGCGGCGCAGACGAGCTCGGCGGTCTCGAGCGTGCAACCGCCGCGGAACACGCCGAGGTTCGCGAACAGCGCCTGCTCGTCCTCGTCGAGCAGGTCGTGCGACCAGGTGATGGTTGCCCGGAGCGTCATGTGGCGCTCCTCCGCGTCGCGCGTTCCCTTCAGAGCGTCGAGCCGGTCGCCGAGCCGGTCGAGGAGCGCCTCGGGCGCGAGCAGCTTCGTCCGGGCGGCCGCGAGCTCGAGCGCCAGCGGCAGGCCGTCGAGCCGATCGCATAGTTGCTCTACAGCGTCCGTGCGAGTGACGTCCGGCCGGACGGCTTGAGCCCGCTCGCAGAAGAGCGCCACCGCCTCGTCGCGCACGAGCGGCGGCAGGTCGAGCTCGGCCTCGCCCGTGATCCGCAGCGCCTCGCGGCTCGTCGCGAACACCCGGAGCGACGGAACCGCGGCCACGAGCTCGGCCAGCGGTCGGGCTGCGTCGGGGAGCAGATGCTCGAGGTTGTCGCACACGAGATGCGTCCGGCGATCGCCGACGCGGGCCGCGATCGCCGCAGGGTCCGGGGATGAGGCGCCGAGCCGTTCGGCGACTCCCGGCAGGACCAACTGGGCCTCCCGCAGCGGCGCGAGCGGGACGAAGACCGTGCCCCCTGCCGCATCGTCGCCGAGCAGGCGTGCCAGCTCGATCGCGAAGCGCGTCTTGCCGGTTCCCCCGGGGCCGACGATCGTGAGGATTCGCGGGTCTCGCTCGTAGACCAGCGAGACCGCGTCGAACAGCTCCTGCTCACGGCCGAGGAAGCGGGTCGCGGGATCGGGGAGCTCGACGCTGCCGGGCGTCCGGAGCGGCGGGAAGTCGCGATCGTCGAGCTGGTAGAGGTGCACCGCACCCTCGAAGTCCTTGAGGCGATGCTGACCGAGATCGCGAAGCGGCTCCGCGTCCAGGAGCGCTGCCGTCGTGGGGGAGACGAGGATCTGCTCACCGTGTGAGAGCGCGGCGATGCGCGCTCCGCGGTGCACGTCCAGGCCCACGTACCCCTCGGACGTCTGCGTCGGCACGCCGGTGTGCAGGCCCATGCGCACGCGAACCGGGCCACCTGTCGCGAGCGCGTCGCGGGACGACCTCGCCGCGGCCGCCGCCCCTCCGGCTGTCGGGAAGACGAGGAAGAACGCGTCGCCCTGCGTGTCGACCTCGGTACCGCCGTGCTCCGCGGCCGCCTCGCGCACGATCCGCCGATGCTGGGTCAGCGCCTCGGCGTAGCGCGCGGGTCCGAGCTCGTGCAGCAACCTCGTCGAGCCCTCGACGTCGGTGAAGAGGAACGTGACCGTTCCCTCGGGAAGCTCACGCACAGCCCGGATGATGAACGTCGAGGCTAGGAAGGAGAAGCGTCGCCGAACCAGCGCGCGCGGCGGCTAGGAGCGAACGCGGCCTTGTCGGCCGCGAGAGCTTCCGACGGGCCGACCACCGTCGCAGTCGGGGACGGTCCGCCGAGGAAGTTCGCCTCCACCTTCGCGACGCGCCCGCCGCCGAACTCGAGGTAGCAGTTGCCTTCGCCTTCGTAGCGCCGGCCCAGCTCCTCGCCGCGGAGCCGCGCGATGATCCCGTCGGCGGCGACGCCGGCCGCGTTCTCCGCGAACACGCCCGCCTTCGCCATCGGGAGGGCGACGCAGTCCCCGACCGCGTAGACGTCCGGGAACGGCGTGAGGAGCGTGTCACGGTCGACCCCGACCCAGCCGTTCTCGGCGAGGCCCGACTCCTTCACCACGGCCGGCACGCGGTGGATCGGGATCCCGACGAAGAGGTCGTACCGCAGCCGCTCGCCGCTCTCGAGCACGGCCCCCTTTGCCGCCACGTCGAGCTCGACGACCTGCTTCTGTGCCAGATACTCGATCCCGCGCGCCTCGAGCTCGTCGAGGAAGCGCTGGGACACCTCGGGCGTCACGGGGACCGGCGCGGACATCGGCGCAACCACGCGCATCTCCGTCGCCTCTCTGAGGCCGCGTTCCACGAGCTGGTCGTGGAGCAGGTAGGCGCCTTCGAACGGCGCGGGCGGGCACTTGTACGGCTGGCCGAGGACGCCGAGCAGGATCGTCCCGCCGCTGAACGCGGGCAGGGCTTCGTCGCGCATCCGCTCGGCTCCGGCGATCGAGTAGTACTCGAAGCCGCCCTCCGCGAAGCCCGGGGTCGCGTCGATGTCGTACTCGGCGCCGAGCGCGACGACGAGGATGTCGGCGTCGTACTCGCCGCCGTCGGTCGTGACGTGGCGCGCCGCGGGGTCGATGGCGGTGATCCGCTCCTGACGGAACTCGACGCCCGGCTTCGCGAGCTCGCGGTACGGGATCCGGACGGCGTCGGCGCTCGCGCGCCCGAAGAGGATGTCGAGCTTCGAGAACCCGAACGTGAAGCCGTCGTTCTGGTCGATCAGCGTGACGCGAACCTCGTCGGCGACCGAGTCGGAGAGGCGGCTCGCCAGCTCCAGGCCGCCGAAGCCGGCCCCGAGGATCACGACGTGCTTCATGCGGCAACCCTACGCCGGGTCAGAAGGCCGAGTCGAGGTGAACGTGAGGCTGCTCGTGGCCGGGCCGCGCCATCATGGCGCGGCCCGCGTCTCGTCCTGGTGCCAGCCCCGGGGCTCAGTCACCGGTGACCGCGAACCACGCTCCCGTCGGCGCGGTCACGAACACGATCGGCGCGAAGCACGGCGAGGGAAGCGAGACCGACGTGTTCAGGTGCCCGTCGCCACGCGGCGTCACGTCGAAGAGCTTGGTGGCGACGTTGGCTGTTGTCGCCGTCGTCCCATCCGGCGTCGTCAGGCAGCTGACGGTTGCCCCGAGCTGGGTGAACGGGATTTTCCCCTGGAGATTCGCCGGCACGGGCGCGCGGCGAGCGAGGACGAGGCCCTTGACCCTGAGATGGAGTCGGCCGTCGGCACGGAGATTTGCGTTCCCTGCCCTGAGCTCCCAGGGCAGCCCACCTCCGGCAATCCCGCGAATTGGGTTCGTCGCTCCCGTGTAGGGCTCGATGACCGGTGAGAGCAGGTTTGCGCCGAGCACCATTCGCCCGTCGCCACCTCGATGACCGAACGCGGGAACGGCGAGCGCTCCCAGAATCGCCAGGCCGAGCAAGAGTACGAGTGTCTTCCGCATAGCCCCCTCCTGAGCTCGAGGATTGACCCTCGCGTTCCTACGAAGGTCAGCCCTGCCCGGATTCACCCCGCGACCGCGCGCGAGCGGATACAAGTCCGCGGGGTTCCTCCATCTACCGGGTGTGAGACACATGACCGACCGGACCGACGCCGAGCTCATCCACGCGGCCGAGTCAGACGCAAGCGCGTTTGCCGAGCTCTACAAGCGGCACGCGTCGACGGTGCACGGGTGGTTCCGCCGCCGCCTCGACTGGGCGGCGAGCGACCTGACCGCGGAGGCGTTCGCGCAGGCGTGGCTCTCGCGACGGAAGTTCCGCGACGAGGCCGAAGGCTCGGCGCTCCCCTGGCTCCTGGGCATCGCACGCAACGTCGCGCGCGAGTCCGCCCGCCGGAACGAGGTGGAGACACGGGCGCGCCGCCGGCTCGGGCTCCCGACCGACCTCGCGTCGGAGGACGGCTACGCGGCTGTCGAGGAGCGTCTCTCTCCGCGCGCAGCGCTCGCGGAGGCCCTCGAGACGCTGCCGGAGCACGAGCGAGCAGCGCTCGAGCTTCGCGTCGTCGACGAGCTGCCGTACGACGACGTGGCCGCCCGCCTCGGTGTCCGGCCCCCCGCCGCCCGGCTGCGCGTCTCGCGTGCGCTCCGGCGCCTCTCCACCCTGCCCCTCAAGGAGGACACATGAACCCGTTGCCCCCCAGCCTCGACCGCTTCGGCGACGAGCTCGAGATCGCCGTTCGCCGCGATCTCGGCACCCGGCGGAGGCGCCGCTACGCGCTCCGCGGTGGTGTCCTCCTGGCGGCCGCGGCGGCGGTCGCGCTCGGAGTGCTCAGCGCGCTCCCGACCGGCGGCCCGTCGGTGGTGAAGAAGGCCGCCGCGGCACTCGCGGCCAACGACGACTCGATCCTCCACTACCAGGTGAACGCGGTCCAGGACAACGGTGACGGGACGATCGCCAGGTGGAGCTCCGAGACCTGGCAGCTCCTCGTTTCCCCCTACACGAGGCGGCAGATCCAGGTGGACACGAACGCGCCTCGCGCGGAGGCGGTGACGAGCGGCGACACGACCGAGCTCTACGACTCGGGCAACGACACGATCTACATCACCACAAGCCAGGAGCTCCGTGCCGCCCGGACGCCCACCATGGCAATCGTCTCGAAGAGCCGGTTGCAAAAGCTCGTGCACAACCCGAAGGTGACGGCCGCCTACCGCATCGTGCCGGGCACCAACCGCCCGGTCGTCGTGACGACCAAGGCGGGCGCCAAGCGCTTCCTTAAGCAGCTCGCCCATGAGGCGGTGAACACGAGCGGCGCACCGGAGGACTTCCGGTCGACCATCCTCGAGCTCCTGAACGCGGGGAAGCTGCAGGTCGTGGGCCAGATCACGGTCGACGGCCGCGACGCGATCAAGCTCGCCTCGCCCGACGGCAAGCAGACCTACATCGTCGACGCGCAGACGTACGACCCGATCGAATGGACGACGAGGGGCACGACCGGCGGCGTGACGATGCGCTTCCCGGTCTACGAGAAGCTGCCGGTGGACGACCAGTCGCAGGAGTTCCTCAGCCTGCAGGCCCAGCACCCGGGAGCGACGGTCGTGCGCGACGTGCACGCCTACATGGCGGCCGAGTCGCGGCTCTACCCGCACGGCTAGCGGAGATGATGCGGAGAGGCCGCCGAGGCGACCTCTCCGTTAGTTCTCGTCCTCGGCGATGTGCTCGAGGGCGTACCAGGTGTAGACGAGCCCTGGGACGATCAGGAGCACGAGCGTGGCGACGATCGTGCCGATCGAGGCCCAGACTTCGGCGTTCATCAGGCTGCGAGCGAAGCTTCCGGCTCCGCCTCGATCGTCGGCTCTGCGGTCTCGCCCCGCGTATTTGTCGCGCGCAGCGCGAGCACCGCGGAGGCGAGGATGAAGATGCTCCCCACCAGCAGTGCTCGCTGGAAGCCCGACGTCAGGGCATGCGAGGCCGGTGCGCCCGCGGCGTGCAGGTGCTTGGTGCGGCTCGTCGACACCGCCGTGAAGATCGCGAGGCCGAGTGCGCCGCCGAGCCACTGCGACGCGTTGAGCAGCGCCGCCGCCAGCCCCGCCTTGTCGGCCGGCACGCCCGCGTTCGCCGCCGTTGCGACAGCCACGAAGAGGCCGGCGATGCCGAAGCCGACGAGCAGCAGGCCGGGGAGCAGATCCGCCGTGTACGAGCCGTGGACGGGGATCCGCGACAGCCAGTAGAGGCCGCCGGCGCCGATCAGCGCGCCGACAACGATCACGGGACGGGTGCCGACACGCGCAAGCAGCTGCGACGTGATCCCCGCGCTGACGACCGCGATGCCGCAGAGGGGCAGGTAGGCGAGCCCGGTCTGGACGGCCGAGTAGCCGAGGACGTTCTGCATGTACAGGGTGACGTAGAAGAACAGCGCGAGGAACCCGGCAAACGCGACGAGCTGGGTCACGTTCGAGAAACCGAGCCCGTTGATCCGGAAGATCGACAGCGGCGCGAGCGGTGCCTGCTGACGTAGCTCGTTGGCGACGAACGCCGCGAGCACCGCGGCGGCCCCGGCGAGCATCCCGATCGTCTGCGCGCTGCCCCAGCCGTCGATCGGCGCACGGACGAGCCCGTAGACGAGCAGAAGCATCCCGCCCGTGACGAGCAGGGCGCCGACGGCGTCGAAGTTCACGAGCCGGCGCCGCACGCGCTCGCCCTCGACGAGCCGGAACACCGGCACGAGCAGCAGCGCGCATGCGATCGGGTTGACGAACATCACCCAGCGCCACCCGGGCCCCTCGGTCAGGACTCCGCCGAGCAGGACACCGGCGGCGGACGCAATGCCGCCCGTGCCGCCCCACGCCCCGAGCGCCGTGTTGCGGTCCTTACCCTCGGCGAACTTCGTCGTCAGGATCGAGAGGGCGGTGGGGAGCGTGAGCGCCGCGCCGAGCCCCTGCGCGAGACGCGCGCCGACGAGGACGCCGGCGGTCTGGGCGAAGCCGCCGACGAGCGACGAGATCGCGATGACCACGATCCCGGTCACGAGCACGCGCCGTCGGCCCAGCAGGTCGGCGAGGCGGCCCCCGAGCAGCATGAACCCGCCGTAGGTGAGCAGGTATCCGCTCGGGATCCAGGTCAAGCCGTCGACGGAAAAGCCGAGCGCTCGCCGGATGGACGGCAGGGCGACGTTCGTGATCGACCCGTCGACGAAGTCGAGGAAGGCGATCCCGCACAAGAGCGCCAGCGTGAGCTTGCCGCGGCGGGTCGCGAGAAAGGATGGTTCGTTTGCTGCACTGAGCATGGTCTGTCTCCTTGCGATCGGTCTCTACGTGGTCGACGGATCGCGGGCAGGATTCGTGACCGGCTCCCGTTGTCACATCTGCGGGCGCTGCTACGTCGTCCGGTTGAGATGAACGATCGCGACCTCCTCGCCGAGCAGTTCGAGCATGAGCGGCCCCAGCTGCGCCGCATCGCATACCGCATGCTCGGCACGCTCGACGAGGCCGACGACGCCGTGCAGGAAGCGTGGCTCCGGCTCAGCCGCACGGACGGCTCGGCGGTCGACAACCTCGGCGCCTGGCTGACGACGGTCGTGAGCCGGGTCTGCCTCGACATGCTCCGCAGCCGCCGCTCGCGGCGTGAGGAGTTCGTCGGCTCGTGGATGCCGGAGCCGATCGTCGCGGTCGACGGCGCGCCGACGCCGGAAGAGGAGGCGCTGATCGCCGACGGCGTCGGCCTGGCCCTCTACATCGTCCTCGAGACTCTCGCCCCGGCCGAGCGCCTCGCCTTCGTGCTGCACGACATGTTCGCGATGCCCTTCGACGAGGTTGCGCCGATCGTCGGCCGGAGCCCCGAGGCGGCCCGCCAGCTCGCAAGCCGGGCGCGGAGGCGTGTCCAGGGTGCGCACCCCGAGCCGGATGTCGCGCTCGCCGAGCAGAAGCGGGTCGTCGACGCGTTTCTCGCCGCGGCCCGCGAGGGCGACTTCGACGCGCTGCTCGAGATGCTCGATCCGGACGTCACCCTGCGCGTGGATGCGGGCCCCGACAGCCCGCTCGCGCGCGAGCCCATCGTCGGCGCCGAGGCCGTGCTCGCGGAAGCGAAGCGGTTCTCCGCCCTGGCGCCCTACAGCCGCCCGGCGATCGTCAACGGGGTGGCGGGCGCGGTCATCGGGCGTCCCGACGGGACGGTGTACTCGGTCGTCGCGCTCACGATCGCGAACGGCCGCATCAACGCGATCGACTTCGTGGTCGATCCGGCGAAGCTCGTCCGCGTCCGGCCGCAGATCGTCTCGGCCCCGCCTGGTCCTGAGCGGCAGTGAGGTCAGGTTTCGTTCGCGAGGCGCCCGTGCGAGGTCACGAACGAGGCGATGCGGTCGAGGTAGCCGTCCACGAAGCGCGGCGGGTCACCGTGGTGGAGCCTGTGATCGCCTTCCGGGAACACCTCCACCTCGAGGAGCTCGGGCCGCACCGCGGCGCGGAGCACGGCGGCGCTCTCGTCGGGCGGATTGACCCGGTCCGCCGCGCCGAGGAGGGCCAGCACCGGCACCGTGATCCGGGACAGCGCCGGCGCGGGGTCGTAGCCGAAGATCTTGGTCGAGAGTTGCCAGACCTCTTCGTGCTCGAACAGGAACTCCAGCCCTCGGAGCTCGCGGTACGGGACCTTGGCCGCGTCGAGCCGCTCCAACCCCTGGTCGAGAGTGGGGCACTCGCGCAACACGGCCAACACGGCGTCGTAGGTCGCGAGCCCCTCGGTTTCCCGCTCGCCCGCCAGCTTGTTGGCCAGCGAGTAGCGCTCCTGCCGCACGGGCGACGAGCCACCCCCCGAGTTCGGGATCACGAACGCGACAGGAACGCCCCGTCCCGCAGCCTCGACGACGACCCAGCCGCCCTGGCTATGCCCGAAGAGGCCGATGGGGAGGCCGGGAGCGCTCGCGGACTCGAAGGCAACCAGCCCGGCGAGGAGATCGTCGGCCTGCTCGGCGATCCCGGCGTCCAACCAGCTTCCGCCAGAGCCGCCGACACCGCGCTTGTCGAACGAGCACACGGCGATCCCCGCCTCGAGCAAGTGCTTTCTGATGGGCGGAAAGAGAACGTCGTTGTCCCGGTCCGACGGCCCTGAGCCTGGATGCATCAGCACACCTGCCACCGCATGACCGGGTGGGCTCCAGAGCGTCCCGGCGAGCCGGACACCGCCCGAGTCGGCCGTGAGCTCGAGCCGAGACGCAGCTCCTTCGGGCACGTTCGACATCGCGCGCAGGGTAGACACGCGCGTTTCGTCCGGTGATCATGGCTGCGTGTCGTCCACGCTTCCGACCGGTGTCGTCACCTTTCTCTTCACGGACATCGAGGGATCAACGAAACTTCTGCACGAGCTCGGAGACGCATACGCGGACGCTCTCCACGAGCATCGGCGACTGCTGCGGGAGGCGTTCACGGCGCACGACGGCGCCGAGGTGGAGACCCAGGGGGACGCCTTCTTCGTCGCATTCGGCCGTCCATCGGATGCGGTAGCCGCAGCCGCTGCGGCGCAGGCCGCGCTCGCAAGCGGCCCGATCAAGGTGCGGATGGGGCTGCACACGGGTGAGCCTCGGCTCACCGACGAGGGGTACGTCGGCCTCGACGTCCACAAGGGAGCCCGGATCGCGGCCGTCGGGCACGGTGGCCAGGTTCTCCTGTCGGGAGCCACGCGGGCGCTCGTCGACTCCGAGGTGCGCGACCTCGGCCCCCACCGGCTCAAGGACCTGAGTGTCCCGGAGCGCATCTTTCAACTCGAGATCGACGGCCTCCCCTCAGAGTTCGCGCCGTTGAAGACGCTCGAAGCCGGGATGCGAAACCTTCCGGCACCACGCACCTCGTTCGTGGGGCGGAGCGACGAGCTCGCCTCGATCGATCGCATGCTCGACGAGCCCGACTGCCGGCTGCTGACGCTGGTCGGGCCGGGCGGCGCCGGCAAGACGAGACTGGCGCTCGAGGCGGCCGCTCGCCGGATCGACCGCTATCAGCACGGCGTCCACTTCGTTCCGCTTGTCGGTGTCCCGGCACCTGATCTGCTGGCGCCTGCGGTCGCCGAGAGCTTGCAGTTCCAGGTCGACAACGCGCACAGCGCGATTTCTGCTCGCGACCAGCTCGTCGACTACCTGCGCGAACGCACCACGTTGCTCGTCCTCGACAATTTCGAGCACCTGCTCGATGCGCGAGACCTCCTCACCCAGGTCGTCGAGCAGGCGCCCCAGGTGGAGCTCTTGACGACCTCACGGGAACGCCTGCAGCTGCAAAGCGAGTGGGTGCTCGACGTGGATGGGCTCGCGAACGGGAGCGGGAATGGGCACGCGGGCGACAGCGCCGCAGTGCGCCTGTTCGTCGATCGAGCGCGTCAGGTCGACGCCGGATACGCGCTCACCGACGACGAGCGCCCGCACGTCGAGCGCGTGTGCCATCTCGTGAACGGGATGCCGCTCGGTATCGAGCTCGCGGCGGCCTGGGCTTCGACCCTTCCGTGCCGCGAGATCGCCGACGAGATCGAGCGGAACCTCGGTTTCCTGGAGACGTCCATGCAAGACGTCCCGGAACGGCACCGCAGCCTCCGCGCCGCGTTCGATCAGTCGTGGCGGCTTCTCTCGGACGACGAGCGGCGCGTCTTCTCGCGCCTCGCCGTCTTCCGCGGGACCTTCGCGCGCGATGCCGCGGCCACGGTGAGTGGCGCGGGTCTGGCGGAGCTCCACGGGCTGGTGAGCAAGTCGCTCGTGCGCCGCGTCGGGCTCGGCCGCTTCGAGTTGCACGAACTGCTCCGCCAGTACGCGGCGGAGCGTCTTGCAGTCGAGCACGGGGAGCTCGCAGACGTCCGAGAGAGCCATGCGCGCTTCTACGTCGGGCTGATCACCGAGCGGTCCGACGCTCTGCTCGGCGAGAACATGATGGAGGCGCGCGACGAGCTTCGTGTGGAGATCGACAACCTTCGGGCCGCCGTGGAATGGGCCGCCGCGGAGTGGAGTGAGGAAGATGCTCGGGGCGCTCTCTCGTCTCTGGAGGCGTTCTTCTGGGCGCACGACTGGCACGAGGGAGCGCAGACGTTCGCGCAGTTGGTGGAGCTGCTCGAGCCGTTACCGCCCGATGCGCGAAACGCGAGCAACGTAGTGCTCTGCGCTCTCGCGTACCAGACCTATCTGGGCAGCGCGCTCGGCTATGACGAAACGCTGGACGCGATCGCGCGAGCATGTCTGCCGGTGCTGCGCGAGCGGCGCTTGACGAAAGAGCTCGGCGTCTGCCTGCTGGCGCTCGGCACGAACGACTGCTATCGCGACCTCTACGCCGAGTCGGCTGTCAGTCTGGAAGAGGCGGTCGACGTCGCTCGATCCGCCGGCGATCACCTCGTCGTCGCCGCCTCGCTTTCGTGGCTCGGCTTCGTCCGTCTTCTCGGCGACGGCCTGAACGGGGCGCGAGAGGCGTTCGAGGAGTGCCGCGAGGTCTCGGCCGAGGTCGGCGGCCCTCTGATGCTCGGCTTCGCCATCAGCAAGCTCGGACTATTGGCGGATGCCGAGGGTGACTATGCGGCAGCGATTCGTCTGCACCTCGAGGCCCGAGAGTTGTTCGCGAAAGCCGGCGACGACGCCGGAGCGGGCTACACGCAGAGTCGTGCCAGCATGAGCGCCTACTGCCTCGGCGACTACGAGCAGGCGATGGAGCACGCACTCGCGGGCTACGAGGGATTCGAGCATGCGAATCACCGCTGGGGGATGACGGCTGCCCTCTGCCGGCTTGGCTTCGCTGCCGCAGCTCTGGATCGTTTCGACGAGGCTCGCGGGCATTTTCGCTGCGCGCTGGAGCTCGCGCGGGCGATGCAGGCAACGTCACTTCTCCTCCACGCGCTCAGCGGCGTCGGCGTGCTCCTTGCCCGGGAAGGCGAGGGTCGCGCCGCGGCCGAGATTCTGCTCTTCTCGCTGGGCCACGAGGCGATGCCGGCGACGTATCGGGAGGTGGCGGAGCCGACCTTCGTGGAGCTGCAGGCGAAGCTCGACCCCGAGGAGCTAGCGGCGGCGCGTGAGGCTGCTGCCGGTCTTGATCTGGACGAGCTCGTCGCCGAGACGCTCTCGGATCCGGTGCGGTAGTCGCGGGAGCAATGCGTTTCGAAAGCGGGAGCGACGGGACTCGAACCCGCGACCTCCGGCGTGACAGGCCGCTTCGGATGCATCTACGCCAGACGACGATCCGCCTCGAACTAGGGCATTTGCAGGGCTTTTTGGCGCATAGCTCCGATCATACCGCATGGCTGCGTTGATCCTGCGAGCGGCGTTTGGGCCACGAGTGGGCCACGCGAGGGCCTCGTCTCAAGGTCCTTACTGAATGCCTCCATATACAACGGGGCGGGCTGCGCGCCCTTCGCCGGGCCACTTCTACAGTGCGGACGGTGTCTAGCCTTCGCGCCGGCGGCGGGTGCGTAGGCGGAAGACGACGCTGGTCGTGATTCCCAGCAGCCAGCCGAGAACGGCGGCGGCGAGGATGATCCAGACGAGCGAGGCGTGACTAGCGCCGACGACCCAGCTCAGCTTTACCTGGCGCGTGTTCGCGACCGCGAGCGCGATCACGACGACGAGCAGCGCTACCAGCGCGAACGCCCAGGTGTAGAGGCGGGTGCGATAGCCGTGGCGGCGCAGGCGCGCGCCGCGGGGCTCGATCGGTTCGGTTGCCGGCACCGGTTGCGCAGGCTGCGATTCGTCTGGCATCTCTGAGTCGGCTCGCATCTCCACCTCCTTCGTGGCGCTTCTCATTGCTTCAGAGGGCCGACCCCTTCGGCCGGCCCTCTCAGCGGGCTTGACCGCTTGGCTTACATCATCCCGGCCATGTCGCCCATGCCGCCCATGCCGCCTGCCATGCCGGCACCGGCCTTTTCCGGGGGTTCGGCGACGACCGCCTCGGTGGTGAGGATGTTCTTCGCGATCGAGGCGGCGTTCTGGAGCGCCGAGCGAGTGACCATGGTCGGGTCGCCGATCCCGCTCTTGAGCAGGTCCTCGACCTCGCCGGTCTCGACGTTCAGGCCG
>JAICJI010000023.1 GCA_025928515.1 Thermoleophilia bacterium | reverse complement strand
CTGCCCGGAGACGTTCTTCGCTTCGCCGACGTGAGGCTCGACGAGACGCGGCACGAGGTGCATCGCGGCGGAACGCGTGTCGATCTGACCGCGACGGAGTTCTCGCTGCTCCGCTACTTCCTGCTCAACCCGCGCCGCGTGGTCTCGAAGGGACAGATCCTGCAGAACGTCTGGCGCTACGACTTCGGCGGCAACTCGAACGTCGTCGAGACCTACGTCAGCTACCTGCGCAAGAAGCTCGACGCATTCGGGCCGCCGCTGATCCGGACGATCCGGCAGGCGGGCTACATGCTCGACGCCGAGGAATAAATGGGCCGCCTTTCGCTGCGCGCGCGGCTGCTGCTCGGCGTCGTCGTGCTCACCGCCCTCGGCCTCGTCGCCGCCGACGTGGCGACGTACAGCTCGCTGCGGTCGTTCCTGCTCCACCGAGTCGACACCGGGCTCGAGGCGGGCCGCGGCCTGCTCGAGGGGACGCCGCCCGGCGGACACCGCACGGATCGCGACGAGCACGTGGGCAGCGGTGGCCCCGGCCCGCAGGGAATCGACTGGTACCAGCTGCAGACGTTGAGCCGGCAGCGCGTGAAGGGCAGGCCCTTCGTCGAGGGGCTGTCGCCGCCGAGGCTCCCCGCGCAACTCGACCTCCCGGCGCACGGGAGCGCTGAACAGGAGCGAGTTACCTATTTCGACGCACCGGCACGGCGCGGTGGCGAGACGTTTCGCGTCCGTGCCTCGATCGAGCCAGACCAGCCGAACCGGATCCTCTTCGTCGCCAGCTCGCTCGGTGGGGTCGAGAGCACGCTTCATCGACTCGTCCTGATCGAGCTGATCGCGACGGCGGCGGTCCTCGCGGCGCTCGCAGCTCTCGCGCTCTGGGTCGTGCGGCTCGGCCTGCGTCCGCTGCGTCGGATCGAGCAGACCGCGGCGGCGATCACCGCCGGCGACCTCTCGCAGCGGATCGATCACCCCGATCCGCAGACCGAAGTCGGGCGGGTGGGGAGTGCGCTGAACACGATGCTCGACCGGATCGAGGCCTCCGACCGGCGTCTCCGCCGCTTCATCGCGGACGCCTCCCACGAGCTGCGGACGCCGCTCACCGCGGTGCGGGCCTACGCCGAGCTGTTCGGCCGCGGGGCGGCGGCTCATCCCGACGATCTCGAGCGGTCGATGGCCGGAATCAGGCGCGAGGCCGAGCGGATGAGCGTGCTCGTCGACGACCTCCTGCTGTTAGCGCGTCTCGACGAGGGCCGTCCTCTCGAGCGCGAGCCCGTCGATCTCGCCGCGGTCGTCGGCCAGGCGGTCGACGCTGCGCGAGTCGTCGAGCCAGAGCGGCCGATCGAGAGCTCGGTGGAGCCGGCGACGGTCACCGGCGACGAGGTGCGGCTGCGCCAGGTGGTCGACAACCTCCTGGCCAACGCGAGGGCGCACACCCCGCGGGAGACGCCGGTCTCGGTTGCGCTCCGGCGTGTCGACGGCCGAGCAGAGCTGACCGTCGCCGACCACGGGCCGGGCCTGAGCGAGGACGAGGCGGGGCGAGTCTTCGAGCGCTTCTATCGCGCCGACGACTCGCGAGCCCGCTCGAGCGGCGGAGCGGGTCTCGGCCTCTCCATCGTCGCCGCGGTCACGGAGGCGCATGAAGGGAAGGCCGAGGCGCGGCAGACGCCCGGCGGCGGCGCGACCTTCGTGATCACGCTGCCGCTCGGCGCTGCGGCACACCGAAGCCGAGCCTAGGCCGCGAGATCTTCGGAAAGAGGAGCTGCGAAGGCGTAGACGGCGGCTTCGTGAGAACGGCGATCGAGCAAGAACGGGACGAGCATCACCGCGGCGACGGCGAGGACGACCCCGAGATCGAGGAAGGCGTTGACGAGGATCGCGGTCTGGAGAGTCATGGTTGCTCCTTGGCAGTCGTTTTCTCTCCTTCCAAGATCGCGGTCGCGCGTGTGACGCCCCTGAACGAGACCTGAGAGAACGCTGCGCGAGCGGCGAGCACTACCATGCGAGACCTGCACCGCGAGCGAAGAGGAGGAGCGCGTTGACGATCACCGACCGGCCGGAAGACAGCCTCGCCGTCCACGGGCTTCGCGTCGGAGGGCGCGTGCTCCGCAACCCGACGACGTCACAGCTCTATACGGCCGCGCTCGATCGCGGTGAAGCCGTCCTCGCCGAGGGCGGGCCGCTCGTCGTCGACACCGGCCGCTTCACCGGCCGCTCGCCCAAGGACAAGTTCATCGTGCGCGAGCCGGGCTCCGAGGACCGGATCTGGTGGAGCGAGACGAACGCGGAGATCTCTCCGGAGCACTTCGACGGGCTGCGCGCGAAGGTCGCGGCGCGCCTCGAAGCGAGCGACGTCTACGTCATCGATGCCTTCTGCGGTGCCGACCCCAAGCACCGACTCGCGGTGCGCGTCGTCACGACGCACCCGTACCACGCCCTCTTCGCGAAGACGATGTTCATCGAGCCCGTCGCGGCCGAGCTCGCCGGCTTCGAGCCCGACGTCCTCGTCCTCCACGAGCCCCAGGTCGAGGCAGACCCCGAGCGCGACGGAACGCGGTCGGAGGTCTTCGTCTGCCTGCACCCGACGCGTGGCGAGATCCTGATCGGCGGCACGTTCTACGGCGGCGAGATCAAGAAGTCCGTCTTCTCGCTGATGAACGACCGGCTCCCGCTCGAGGGCGTCATGCCGATGCACTGCTCGGCGAACGTGTCGCAGGACGGGAAGGACGTCGCGGTCTTCTTCGGCCTTTCGGGGACGGGCAAGACCACGCTCTCGGCGGATCCCGAGCGGTTGCTGATCGGCGACGACGAGCACGGCTGGGGCGACGACGGAGTCTTCAACTTCGAGGGCGGCTGCTACGCGAAGACGATCCGCCTCTCGGCCGATGCCGAGCCGGAGATCTGGGGCGCGGTGCACAGCTTCGGCACCGTGCTCGAGAACGTCGCCGTCGACGAGCGTGGAGTGCTCGACCTCGACGACGACTCCAAGACTGAGAACAACCGCGCCGCGTACAAGCTCGAGCGCATCTCGAACGCGCTGCCGGCGAAGCGCGCGGGTCATCCGCGGTCGGTGATCTTCCTCGCCGCCGACGCCTTCGGGATCCTGCCGCCGATCGCGCAGCTCAGCCGCGAGCAGGCGCTCTTCTTCTTCCTCTCCGGCTACACGTCGAAGCTCGCGGGCACCGAGCTCGGCGTGACCGAGCCTCAGCCGACCTTCTCGACGTGCTTCGGCGCGCCGTTCTGGCCGCAGCGGCCGACGGTGTATGCGGGGTTGCTCGGCGAGAAGCTCGACGAGCACGGCGCCGGCGTCTGGTTGATCAACACCGGCTGGACCGGCGGCCCGTTCGGCGAGGGCCACCGGATGCCGATTCAGGCGACGCGCGCGCTGCTCGCAGCGGTGTTGTCAGGAGAGCTCGGCGAGGTCGAGTTCCGAACGGATCCGGTCTTCGGCTTCCAGGTGCCGCTCCATGCGCCGGGGGTCGACGAGTCGCTGCTCGATCCGCGCTCGACGTGGGCCGATCCGGAGGCGTACGACCGGAAGGCACGCGAGCTCGCGCGGATGTTCGTCGAGAACTTCGCCGAGAAGCACGCGGACGCTCCGTCCGCGATCGCCGCGGCAGCGCCGAAGCCCTAGCGCAGCGGCTGCCAGCTCGGCCAGTCGTTCACGTACGCGCACTCGCCGCAGGCATGCGTGAGGACACGGCGGTTCGTGCCGTCGGCCTTGCTGACGTAGAGCTGAGAGCTCGAGGCTCCGTGGAACGACCCCATCCCGCTATAGACGATCCGGCGCCCGTCGGGTGACCAGGCCGGATCGTGCTCGTCGCGGTTCGGCGTGTTCGTGACGCGGTGGACGTTGCTGCCGTCCGCGCTCATGACCCAGAGATCGAGCTGGAACGTGTCGGGCCGGTCGCTGACGAAGAGAATGTGGCTCCCGTCCGGCGACCAGGCCGGGTCGAGATCGGAGACAGCGGGCTCGCCGCTCAGCGTGGTCGTCGTCCCGCCCGCGGCGGGGACGACCAGGACGCTGTCGATCTGGGTGGCCGCGTCGTGGCGCTGCAAGGCGATCGTGCTCCCGTCGGGCGACCAGCTCGGGTGCGTGTCGTCCCCGTTCGTGACCTGACGGCTTCCCCGCCCGTCGACGCCGACGACCCAGATCCCCTGTAGAGCCGCGGGGCTCTCGACGGCGAAGACGAGCTCCTTGCCGTCCGGCGACCACGCCGGGGCGATCTCGTCGACGTGGGCCGTGGAGGTGAGGTTGCGCTTGTGGCTGCCGTCGGCATTCATCGTCCAGAGGTCGCTCTGCTTGTAGGCCCGGACGAACGCGATCCGCTTGCCGCGAGGCGCGTACGCCGGCTCGTAGCTGCTGTATCTGTGGCTCGCCGTCAGCGGGTGCCGGTGCGCACCCGTCGCGGTAGCCGTGTAGATCTGGAACCGCTTGCCGTTGCCGACGTGGACGTACGCGATCCGGCCGTTGCGGACGTGCCCGGCGCCGCTTCCCAGGCCGACGAGCGGGAGCAGGGCCGCAGCGAGAAGCGAGCCTCGCAGCATCGATGAAGTGTGGCACAGCCTTCAGCGATGCCTCGTCCGCGCGCGGCTCTCGCGTGTTCGCAGCTTCCACTTCCGTGCCTCCTCCTTGCGTAGCCGTATGTCTTGGCGCAGCGCGATCGAGCGCAGCTCGCGCTGGAGCTTGCGCCAGCTCTGGAGCCGCTCGCTCGCGAGCTCGCCCGACTCGACCGCGGCGAGGACCGCACACCCCGGCTCGTGCGTATGCGTGCAGTCGCCGAAGCGGCAGTCGGCGGCGAGCTCCTCGACGTCGGCGAACGTCGCGTCGAGGGCGTCGGCGCCTGCTTCCCAGAGCTGCAGCTCGCGCAGGCCGGGCGTGTCGATCACGAGCCCGCCGCCCGGCAGCACGAGGATCTGCCGGTGCGTCGTCGTATGGCGGCCCTCGTCGTCGTCCTCGCGCGTCTCCGTCGTCGCCATCACGTCCTCGCCGAGCCAGCGGTTCACGAGCGTCGACTTGCCGACGCCGGAGGAGCCGATCAGAACGGCCGTCGTGCCTGCTGCGATGCGCGCCCGTAGGGCGTCGCACCCCTGGCCCGTCAGGGCCGACACGACGTGGATGGGAACGCCGAGCGCAACCGCCTCGACTTCCGCCACCAGCTCCCACGGGTCTTCGTGCCGATCCGCTTTCGTGAGCACGATCTCGGGCGTCGCGCCGCTCTCCCAGATCGTGACGAGGTACCGCTCGATGCGGCGTGGCTCGAGGTCGGGCCCGAGCGACGAGACGACCAGCGCGCGGTCGACGTTCGCGGCGAGTGTCTGCGCGGTCGTCGTGAGGCCTGCGGCGTTGCGTACGAGTGCGCTGCGACGGGGGAGAACGGCTCGCACGAGCCCGTCTCCCAGGCCGACCCAGTCCCCAACGGCGACGTCGAGGCCGTCGTGCATCAGCCGGCGGGGCAGCCGTGAGCGGACGGCGCCGGCTGCCGTCCAGACGTCGAATGCGCCGCGGTGCACGGCCGCGACGCGACCCGGCACGAGGCCGGGCTCCAGGTTTTCGGCGAGCTCGTCGTTCCAGCCGAGCTCGAGTAGGTCGAATCCAGGCAACGCAAAGCTCCTTCACATGAATGGGGACGCCGCACGCGTCCCCAGAAGGAGCGCCCGGCGCTAGGTCAGAAGGACCGAGGAGGCAACGGACGCAAGCTTCATTTGTTCGACCTCCTCTCGCCGGGGAACGGGACTGAGGCAGCGTAGGCGGAGCGTCGCCGCTCGTCAACCCCTGCGCAAAACGACTCCAATTAGCAGTCCTGGTGGCGAAATGCGCAGCAGAGTGGTAGGAATCTTGCGCGATGCGCAACCAGGACGTCCAGCCGCTCCGGCTTCCGACTGCCCGTTCGGAGCGCGGCCCGGTCGCTCCGGCCCGCCGGACGGACGACCTCGACCGCAGCATCATCGAGGCACTCCAGGCGAACGGACGCGAGTCGTTTCGCTCCATCGCCGCTCGCGTCGGCGTCTCGGAAGCGACCGTTCGCGCCCGCTACGGACGGCTGACCTCCGAGGGAATCCTCCAGGTCGTCGCCGTGACGAACCCGCTCGGGCTGGGTTACGAGCAGGCGCTCGTCGGCGTCAAGACGTCGGGCTCGCCGGAGAACGCGGCGGACGAGATCGCGCGCTGGCCCGAAGCCGACTACGTGATCGCAACCGCGGGCCAGTTCGACCTGGTCGTCGAGCTCGTGGCCGCCGACCGGCGCCATCTGCTCGACCTGACGAGCCGGCTACGCGCGCTGCCGGACGTCGTCTCGACCGAGACCTTCGTCTACCTGGAGATGTGGAAACAGCTCTACGACTGGGGGAGTGGAATGCCAAAGGAGGACACCTCGAGATGAGCATCACGCAAGGCGCGACCTCCGCCGACGAGCTTCAGCGTCTGGCGAACGACCACCTGTGGCTTCACTTCACGAAGATGGGCGGCGGCGAGCCGCCGATCATCGTCCGCGGCGACGGCTGCTACCTCGAGGACATCCAGGGCAACCGCTACCTCGACGCGCTCGCGGGGCTCTTCTCCGTCAACCTCGGCTACGGCTTCGGCGAGGAGATCGGCCAGGCGGCGCTCGAGCAGATGCGCGAGCTGCCCTTCTACACGAACTGGACGTACGCGCACCCGCGTGCGATCGAGCTCGCCGCCGAGGTCGCGTCGCTTGCTCCCGGCGACCTGAACCGCGTCTTCTTCGTCTCGGGCGGGTCCGAGGCGGTCGAGTCGGCGTGGAAGCTCGCACGGCAGTACTACGCCGTCCGCGAGGGCGCGACGCAGACGTCGGGTGTCGAGCCCGGAGAGATGGTCGGCCGTCAGGTCGGCGGGCCGGCTCCTGGACGCAAGTACAAGGCGATCGCCCGCAACATCGCCTACCACGGCACGACCTTCGGAGCCCTGTCGATCAACGGCATCGAGGCGCTGCGCACGCCGTTCGAGCCGCTCGTTCCCGAGGTGCGGCACGTCAGCAACACGAACCGCTACCACCGGCCGGTCGAGGAGACGGAGGAGGAGTTCACGGCCTTCCTGCTCGAAGAGCTCGAGCAGACGATCCTCGAAATGGATCCCGAGACCGTCTGTCTCGTCCACATGGAACCGATCCAGAACGCCGGCGGCTCGTTCGTCGCGCCCGCGGGCTACTGGCGCGGCGTACGCGAGCTCTGCGACAAGTACGACATCCTCCTGTGTGCCGACGAGGTGATCACGGGCTTCGGCCGCGTCGGGCACTGGTTCGCGTCCGAGCGCTACGACATCCGGCCCGACATTGTCACGTCCGCGAAGGGGCTGTCCTCCTCGTACGGGGCGATCGGGGCCGTGATCGCCACCGACCGCGTGATGGAGCCGTTCCTCGACGCGTCGTCGATGTACACCCACGGGATCACGTTCGGGGGCCACCCCGTGATGAGCGCCATCGCGCTCAAGAACATCGAGATCATGAAGCGGGAGCGGATCATGGAGCACGTCCTCGCCAACGAGGACGCGTTCCGCTCGACACTCGCCCAGCTGCTCGACCTGCCGATCGTGGGCGACCTCCGCGGGACCGGCTACTTCTACGCGCTCGAGCTCGTCAAGGACAAGGAGACGCGCGAGACGTTCAGCGACGAAGAATGCGAGACTCTGCTCCGTGAATTCCTCTCGCCGAGGCTGTTCGAGAAGGGGCTCATCTGCCGGGCCGACGACCGCGGCGACCCCGTCGTGCAGATCTCGCCCCCGCTCGTCGCGACTCAGTCAGAATTCGACGAGATGACGGGGATCCTGGGGGACGTTCTCGCGGAGGCCTGGGAGCGGCTGCAATGA
This sequence comes from Thermoleophilia bacterium, assembly GCA_025928515.1. Classification (GTDB taxonomy): domain Bacteria; phylum Actinomycetota; class Thermoleophilia; order Gaiellales; family Gaiellaceae; genus Palsa-739. The sequence goes on along the minus strand of JAICJI010000023.1, from coordinate 25,061 downwards.
CGGTCGAGGCGGCGCACCCCCCGCCGGCCGTGGCCGCGGCCGAGTACGACATCCGGCTGATCGGCCTGACGAAGCGGTTCGGCGACGACGTCGTCGCGGTCGACGACATCTCGCTCGACATCGACCGCGGCCACTTCTTCGCCCTCCTCGGGCCGTCGGGCTGCGGCAAGACGACGACCCTGCGGATGATCGGCGGGTTCGAGGAGCCGACCGAGGGGCGAATCGAGCTCGGCGGCGTCGACGTGGCTCCGCTGCCGCCGTACAAGCGCGACGTGAACACCGTCTTCCAGTCGTACGCGCTCTTCCCGCACCTCTCGATCTTCGAGAACGTCGCCTTCGGGCTGCGCCGCCGAGGCGTCAAGGGAAGTCAGCTGCGGACTCGCGTGATCGAGTCGCTCGAGCTCGTCGGCCTCGCGGGGCTCGAGAAGCGCAAGCCGCGCCAGCTGTCCGGCGGCCAGCAGCAGCGCATCGCGCTCGCCCGCGCGCTCGTCAACCGGCCGCGCGTCCTCCTCCTCGACGAGCCGCTCGGCGCGCTCGACCTCAAGCTGCGCAAGGAGATGCAGCTCGAGCTGAAGCGCATCCAGCATGAAGTCGGGATCACGTTCGTCCACGTCACGCACGACCAGGAAGAGGCCATGACCATGGCCGACCGGATCGTGATCATGAACGGCGGCCACATCGAGCAGCTCGGCACCCCGACCGAGCTCTACGAGTCACCCCGGACGGCGTTCGTGGCCGGCTTCCTCGGCGTCTCGAACCTGCTCGAGGGGACGGCCGTCGCCGAGGATCGGGTCAAGCTTGCCGACGGCACCGAAGTGCGGTGTCCTCGCGAGGTCTTGGGCGGCCGCTCGGGCACCGTCCAGATCGGCGTTCGTCCAGAGAAGCTCCGCATCGGAGAAGGAGCAGGGAACACGCTCTCGGGAACTGTCACCGAGAGCGCGTACATCGGCGTATCGACGCAGTACATCCTCGACACGCCGGCTGGGCCGGTGACCGTGTACATGCAGAACGACCGGCCCGGTGGCCAGGTCGCGACAGGGGAACGCCTGACGCTCAGCTGGAGCCCAGAAAGCACCTTCGTCGTCGACACCCAGGAGGGTACGCAATGACCGACCAGATCACCCGTAAGGTCTTTCTCCGCCGCGCGGCAGCGGGCGGCTCGATCCTCACCGTCCCCGGTCTGCTTGCCGCCTGCGGCGGCGGCAGCTCCGGGCCGTCCACGGCCGGCGGGTCCACCGTGCCGCACAAGCTCGCCAAGACACTGCACTTCTCCAACTGGACCCTCTACATCGACAAGAAGGGCAACGCCCATCCGTCACTCGACCAGTTCAAGAAGAAGTACGGCGTGACGGTCGACTACACGGAGGACATCAACGACAACGAGTCGTTCTTCTCGAAGATCGAGCCGAACCTCCAGCGCGGCCAGTCGACCGGCCGTGACCTGATCGTGATGACCGACAACTCGCGCTATCCGGCTCTGCTCGTCCAGAAGGGCTGGGTCGAGAAGCTCGACAAGAGCGCGATGCCCAACTTCAAGAACCTCATCCCGCAGCAGCGGCATCCGTCCTGGGACCCGAACCGCGACTACAGCCTCCCGTGGCAGTCCGGCTTCACCGGGATCGGGTGGAACGAGAAGCTGACCGACCCGATCACCTCGATGGGCGACCTGCTCGGGAACAAGAAGCTCAAGGGCAAGGTCGGGCTCCTCACCGAGTTCTCCGACACCCTCGCGCTCGTGATGGGGTACAACGGCGACGACCCGAGCCACATCACGGACAAGACCTTCAACAAGGCGATCGACACGATCCAGAAGGCCGTCCACTCGGGCCAGATCCGCCAGTTCTACGGCAACGACTACGCGAGCGCGCTCGCGAACGGAGACCTCACCGCGACCATGGCCTGGTCCGGCGACATCGTCCAGCTGCAGGCTGACAACTCGCACCTGAAGTGGCAGCAGCCGGACACGGGCGGCGACATCTGGACCGACAACATGCTGATCCCGAAGGGCGGCAACGTCTACACGGCCAGCGTCTACATGAACTTCGTCTACGACCCCAAGATCGCCGCCGAGATCGAGGATTACGTGAACTACGTCTGCCCGGTCCTCGGAGCGAAGGAAGCGCTTCTGAAGCAGGATCCGGCGATCGCGAAGAACACGCTGATCTTCCCGACGAAGCAAGAGCTGGACAGCGCGCACACGATCGACCCGGCCGCCCTCAACAACGAGAAGTACCAGACGACCTGGCAGAACCTGATCTCGGCCTGACGACCGACTGATGGGCGTCTTCCGGCTCTTCCACCGGCACCAGGGCGCTACGCCCTACCTGCTCCTGACGCCGGGGCTGCTCTGGCTGGGCCTTTTCTTCCTGGCCCCGCTCGGCTTCCTGATCTACCAGTCGCTGGAGTCGGGCAGCATCGTCGCGGGCTTCGGCTTCCACTTCTCCTGGCAGTGGAGCAACTACTGGGATGCGCTCAAGGGCTATACCGGGGAGTTCGAGCGCTCGTTCGAGTACGCGGGGCTGGCGACGATCATCGCGCTCGTCGTCAGCTACCCGGTGGCGTACTGGATCGCGTTCCGCGGCGGCCGCTGGAAGAACCTGTTGCTGCTGTTCATCGTCGCGCCGTTCTTCGTCACCTATCTGATCCGGACGCTGGCCTGGCAGACGATCCTCGCCGACCACGGGGTCGTCGTCCGGATCCTGATCGACCTGCACCTCGTCGCGCACGGCGGCCGCGTGCTCGCGACCGGCACCGCTGTCATCGCCGGGATCACCTACAACTTCCTGCCCTTCATGGCCCTGCCGGTCTACGTCTCGCTGGAACAGATCGACCAGACGCTCGTCGAGGCCGCCGAGGATCTGTACGCGAACAAATGGCTCGCCTTCCTGCGGGTCACGTTCCCGCTGTCGCTACCGGGCGTTGTCGCGGGCACGCTCCTCACGTTCATCCCGGCCGCCGGCGACTTCATCAACGCGACCCTGCTCGGCTCGCCGACGAGTCACATGATCGGGAACGTGATCAACTCGAAGTTCAACGGGACGATCGACTACCCGTCGGCGGCCGCGATGTCGTTCATCCTGATGGCCGTCATCCTCGGCCTGGTTCTCCTCTATGCCCGCGCCGTCGGGACGGAGAAGCTCACCGGATGACCTCGGTCGCAGTCGAAGCCCGGCGCCCCCGGCGGAGCGCGCCCGCCAAGTCGCTGGCGTTCGTTCGCCGCCACCTCCTGACCCTCTGGTCGGTGCTCTTCTTCGGCTATCTGGTCCTTCCCATCGCCGTCGTGGCGGTCTTCTCGTTCAACGCGCCGAAGGGCCGCTTCAACTTCCAGTGGGAGCACTTCACCTTCTCGAACTGGACGCACTGGAACGCGATCCCGGGCATCCAGAGCGCGGTCCAGCTCTCGCTCGAGATCGCGGTGATCGCAAGCATCCTCGCGACTGCGCTCGGCACGCTGATGGCGCTCGCGCTCGTGCGCTACGGGTTCCGCGGGCGTGGGACGACGAACTTCGTCGTCTTCCTGCCGCTCTCGACGCCGGAGATCGTGCTCGGGGCCTCGCTGCTGACGCTGTTCCTCAACTTCAGCACGCCGCTCGGCTTCAAGACCATCCTGATCGCGCACGTCATGTTCTGCGTCAGCTTCGCGGTGGTGACGGTCAAGGCGCGACTCGTCGGCTTCGACCGGCATCTGGAGGAAGCCGCCATGGACCTCGGCGCCAACGAGTGGACGACCTTCCAGAAGGTGACGCTGCCCCTGATTGCACCTGCGATCCTCGCGGCGCTGCTTCTCTGCTTCGCGATCTCGATCGACGACTTCGTGGTCACCTATTTCGTCGCCGGCTCGCGGGTGACGTTCCCGATCTTCGTCTGGGGCGCTGCCCGGGTGGCGACTCCGCCCCAGATCAACGTGATCGGGATCGCGTTCTTCGTCATCGCCGTCACGGCGATGCTCGGCAACGTCTTCGTGCAGAACTACCGCGCGAAACAGGCGTGAGCCCCCCTTCGATCGAGCCACGACTCCCGTCGTGGTGGCTCGAGGACGCGCTCGCCCGGGAGGGAGACCCGCTTCCGGCGGCCGCGCTGGAGGGCGATACGACCGCCGACGTGGCGATCGTGGGCGGCGGGTACACGGGACTCTGGACCGCGCTCGCGTTGCGCGAGCAAGCGCCCGAGCTCCGCGTCACGCTCCTCGAGTCCGAGATCTGCGGGCACGGGCCGAGCGGCCGCAACGGCGGCTTCGTCCACGGGTATTGGGGCGCCTTTGCCTCGATCCTGCCGCTGCTCGGCGAGGAGCGGGCGCTCGAGCTCGCGGGCGAGGGAGAGCGGATCATCCCCGGGATCCGCGCCTGGGCCGAGTCGCGAGGCGAGGACGTCTGGCTGATCGAGGGCGGCATGCTCGAGGTGTCGGCGGCGCCGGCGCAGGATCCCGTCGTCGACAAGGCCGTCGCGGCGGCGGCGAGCGTCGACCGGGCCGAGCACGCCGTCCCGCTCACGCCGGAGCAGGTGGCACAGCGGGTCTCGTCGCCGGTCTTCCGCGCCGGCGTCTTCTACCCCGAGTGCGCGACCGTCCATCCGGGTCTGCTCGTGCGGGCGCTGCGACGCGCCGTGCTCGACGCAGGGGTCACGCTCCACGAGGGAACGCCGGTCACGGACGTGCGCGCCGGCTCGCCGAACGAGCTCGTCACGCCGGGAGGAATGATCCGTGCTCGAGAGGTCGTGCTCGCGACGAACGCGGCGCTGACGGGCTGGTCGCCGGCGTCGCGGAACCTCACGAACTTCGGCTCGTACGTCGTCCTGACGGAGCCGGCGCCCGAGGCCCTCGCGGAGATCGGCTGGACGGGTGGCGAGGCGATCGTCGACGGCCGCATGTTCCTCCACTACTTCCGCACGACGAACGACGGGCGCGTGCTCATGGGCAGCGGCAGCGGACCGATCGGCTTCGGCGGTCGCGTCGACGAGCGTTTCTCGCGCGACCAGCCGACGGCGGAGCGCGCGGAGGCCGGCTTGCGGCGGCTGCTGCCGGGACTCACCGGCGTCAGGGTCGAGCGGGCGTGGGGCGGCCCGATCGACGTGTCGGCCGACCACCTCCCGTTCTTCCGCACGAAGCCCGGGACGCGGATCCACTACGGCGCGGGCTACTCCGGCCACGGCGTCGGCCCGGCCTGGCTCGGCGGGCGGATCCTCGCCTCGCTCGCGCTCGGCACGGACGACGAATGGACACGCTCGCCGCTCGCGACGCGGGACGTGCCACGCCTGCCGAGGGAGCCGTTCCGTCGGGTCGGTGGCGGGCTCGTCCGCTGGGCGATCATGGCATGCGAGGCGGCCGAGGAGGAGGGCCGCCGGCCGCCGGCGACCGCGCGCGCGGTCGCCGCGCTGCCGCGACTGCTCGGGATGGAGCTCGGAACCCGCTAGGGAGCTGCCGGCGCGGCCGGCGCCGGGCGGCGCGCGACACCGCTGCGCGTTGCGGCGTCGGCCACCGCGGCGGCGACGGCCGGCGCGACCGCGCGGTTGAAGACGCTCGGGATGACGTAGTCCGCGGACAGCTCGTCCGGGGCGATGGTGCCGGCGATCGCGTGTGCCGCCGCCAGCTCCATCCCGGCATCGATCGTCTGCGCGCGCACGTCGAGCGCACCCCGGAAGATGCCCGGGAACGCGAGGACGTTGTTGATCTGGTTCGGATAGTCGCTTCGGCCCGTCGCGATCACCGCGACGAGCGCCTCGATCTCCTCGGGCACGACCTCGGGATCGGGGTTCGCGAGCGCGAACACGACGGCGTCGGGCGCCATCCGCGCCACGCCCTCGGCCGAGATCGCGCCCGGCACCGAGAGGCCGATGAAGACGTCCGCGCCCTCGAGCAGCTCGTCTGCCGAGCCGCGGAGGTTCTCGGGGTTCGTCGTCTCGGCGTACTCTAGCTTGGCGTCGGCCAGGCCCTCGCGGCCACGGTAGAGCGCACCACCCTCGTCGCAGCCGACGATCCACCGCGCGCCGGCCGACTGGAGGATCCTCGTGACCGCGATTCCCGCTGCTCCGACTCCGGTCGTCACGATGCGAACGTCCGAGAGCTCTTTGCCGACGACGCGCAGCGCGTTGAGCAGCGCGGCGAGCACGACGATCGCCGTTCCGTGCTGGTCGTCGTGGAAGACGGGGATCTCGAGCCGCTCGCGCAGGCGCCGCTCGACCTCGAAGCAGCGAGGCGCGGAGATGTCCTCGAGATTGATTCCGCCGAAGGCGGGCGCGATCGCCTCGATCGTGCGGACGATCTCGTCCGGCTCCTTCGTGGCGAGGCAGATCGGGAAGGCGTCGATGTCGGCGAACTCCTTGAACAGCACGGCCTTCCCTTCCATCACGGGGAGGGCGGCCTCAGGGCCGATGTCGCCGAGCCCGAGCACCGCGGTGCCGTCGCTCACGATGGCGACCGTGTTGCGCTTGACGGTGAGTGCCCAGACCTTTTCGGGATCCTCGGCAATCGCGCGCGAGACGCGGGCGACGCCGGGCGTGTAGACCATCGACAGGTCTTCGCGGGTCTTCAGCGGCAGGCGCGGGCGCACCTCGAGCTTGCCGCCGAGATGGGCGAGGAACACCCGATCCGAGACGTGGACGACATCGACGCCCTCGACCGAGCGGACCGCATCGACGATCGCCTCGAGGTGCTGCTCGTCGTCGGCGAGGACGTTGACGTCGCGAATCTTCGTCGAGCCCTCGACCCGGACGAGGTCGATCGCTCCGAGCAGGCCGCCGGCTTCGCCGATCGCGGAGGCCAGCAGGGCGAAGGCGCCGGGTGTGTTCTCGATCCGCACGCGGATCGCTGCGCTGAACGAGGCAGAGGGATGCATTCGCGCAGCCTAGGCGGCGGTCTTAGGCGACCGCACCCGTAGAAAGTACGCTCGTCGGATGCGGGTGCTCCTCTGCGACGTCGGGCCGCGGGACGGCCTCCAGAACGAGCCGGACGTGCTCCCTTCCCAGACGCGGGCCGAGCTCGTCGACCGCCTCGCGGCCGCAGGGCTCCGCCGGATCGAGGCGGTCAGCTTCGTCCGGGACGACCGCGTGCCGCAGATGGCAGGGGCCGAGGACGTGATCGCGGGCGTGCACCGGCGGGACGGAGTCGAGCTGTCGGGCCTCGTGCTCAACGAGCGAGGCTGGGAGCGGTTCGCAGCCGCCGGCCTCGACCGCGTCAACGTGACCTTCGCGGCGACCGAGGCCTTCAACCTCCGCAACGGGAACGCGACGCTGGACGAGGCGGTCGGACGCGCCGCGGCGATCCTCGCGGCGGCGGGCGAGACGCCGGCGACGGTCACGATCTCCTGCTCCTTCGGCTGCCCGTTCGAAGGCCGGGTCGATCCCGGCGTGGTCGTGGAGCTCGCTTCGAGATTCGCCGGTCGAGCCGAGATCGTTCTCGCCGACACGATCGGCGTCGCGACGCCGCCGGCCGTTCGCTCGCTCGTTGCGCAGGCGCACGCGGAGGGCTTCCACGGGCACAACACGCGCAACACCGGCTACGCGAACTGCCTCGCCGCGCTCGAGGCCGGCGCCGGCGTGCTCGACGCCTCCGTCGGCGGCCTCGGCGGCTGTCCGTTCTCGCCGCGCGCGACCGGCAACGTCGCGACCGAGGATCTCGCCAACCTGCTCGAGGGAGAGGGCGTCGAGACGGATGTCGACCTCGACGCGCTCGTCGGCGTCTCGCAGTGGCTCGAAGGCGTGCTGGGCCGGACGCTCGAGGGCTACCTGTATCGCGCGGGCACATGGCCGCCGTAAGACGTCTTCCGTGGGAGATCCAAGGCGTGCTGGCGCTGATCGTGCTCGACGGCATCGCGGTCGTCGCGACCTACGCGCGCTTCCCGGCGGCCGAGCTGTACCACGTCCACGACACCGGGACGATCGCGGCCGGCTTCGGGAGAGAGCTCGTTGCGCTCAACTTCCCGTTCGCGCTCGTCGGGATAGCGCTCGTCGGCCTTGCATGGCCGCGCCTGCAGGGGACGCTGCGGGTAGCCGGCGTGGTGGCGATCGCGCTCTGCGCCGTCGTCTACGTCGCCGTTGACCAGGCCAACCTCGACGCGAAGCCGCTGAACGCCGTGCCCGCATTCGGCCTCGCGCTCGCGGTCGCGCTCGTTCTCGCGGTCGGGATTGCGCCGGCGCGCCAGGCTCGCGGAGACAACATTCGGATCGCGCTCGCGGCAGTTCTCTTCTTCTTCTGCGCGCCGCTCGTCGCGGCCGAGCTGGGCTTCTTCCTCGACGGCGTTCCTTTTCTCGGCTGGTTCTTCGAGACCGGAAGGCTCGCGACGCAGCCGGACGTGCCGGGGCTCCATCATGCCGTCCACCACGGCCAGCACCACGGCTGGCAGGGAACGATGCTCTCGCTGACCGCACTCGGCTTCTCACGTCTGCGGCGGCCGCGCTTGCTCGACGCGTACCTCGCGCTGATGCTCGCGTACGGCGTCGGCAACCTCGTCAACGACGATTGGCTCGAGCAGGTCGTCAAGCGCGGCTGGACGAGCCACGAGCTGCCCAGCGTGCTCGTACCCGCGGCGAACTGGGGTTGGGCGGCGGTCGTCGCCGGCGCAGCCGCCGTCTGGTGGCTGTGGTTCCGTCAGCCGAGCCGGACGACGCCCGCTCCGGCGAGCCCGGCGATCTCGTCGTCGGTGTAGCCGAGCTCCCGCAGGATCACGCCGGTGTGGGCACCGAGCCCCGGCGGCGGCACGTGATGGAGGACCCGCTCGCCGTCAGCCGAAAGCGGTGCCGCGACCGTGACGAAATCGCCCAGCGATTGCAGCATCCCGAGTGCCTCGGTCTGCGGATCACGCGCTGCTTGCCCGACGTCGTGCACCGGGGAGGCCGGCACTCCAGCTGCGACGAGGGCCTCGAGGAGCTCTTCGGACGCTCGCGGCCGCGTCCGTTCCTCGAGGAGCGCGACGAGCTCCGTCCGGTTCGCGACCCGGTCGGAATTCGCGAGAAAGCGCGGGTCGGCGGTCAACTCCGGCAGGTCGAGCACGTCGCACAGCCCGGCGAAGAGCTTGTCGTTGCCGGCGACGATCATCAGCTCGCCGTCCCGCGTGGCGAAGACCTGGTACGGCGCGATCTGCGGGAAGGCGCTCCCGTCGCGGCCCGGCACGACACCGGCGCCGAGATAGCCGACGAGCTGCGTCGCGAGCAGGGACAGCGCCGTCTCGTAGAGCGAGAGCTCGAGCGTGCGGCCCACCCCCGTGCGCTCCCGTTCGTAGATCGCGGCGAGCACTCCGAGTGCCGCCCAGACGCCGGTGCCGAGGTCGATCAGCGAGAGCCCGACGCGCACCGGCGGCCCGTCGGCCTCGCCGGTGACGCTCATGATCCCGGATGCGGCTTGCAGCAGCGGGTCGTAGCCGGCCCGGTCACTCAGCGGTCCGTTTGCGCCGAAAGCGCCGATCGAGCAGTGGACGAGACGCGGGTTGCGGGCGCGGAGCGCGTCGGCCCCGAGCCCGTGCCGCTCGGCGCCGCCGGGCCGGAGGCTCTGCAGGAGCACGTCGGCGCGGTCGACGAGACGCAGCACGATCTCGCCGCCGCGCTCGTCGCCCAGCTCGACCGCGAGGGAGCGCTTGCCCGCGTTGGCAGCCAGGAACATGGCGCCTCCGCCCTCGAGAAACGGCGGTCCCCACGCGCGGGAGTGGTCGCCCGCAAGCGGCTCGACCTTGACGACGTCGGCGCCGAGCGCAGCGAGCAGCTGCGTCGCTGTGGGGCCTGCGAGCGAGGACGTGACGTCGACGACACGGATGCCGGCGAGCGGGCGAAGCTCCGTCATCGCTCCAGGGAGTAGAGGCTCGTGGGGTTGCCGTGAACCTCGACCTCCCGCTCGTATCGCTCGCCGAGCTTCTCCGCGACGCGAATGGACGGCAGGTTCCTGGGCTGGATCAGGGAGATGAGCCGAGTCAGCCCGCGCTCGTCGAAGGCCCAGTCCCGCAGCGCCAGCGCCGCTTCGGTCGCATAGCCGCGGCCCCAGTGCTCCCGCGCGAGGCCCCAGCCGATCTCGGTCTCCGAGCCGTCGATCTCCCAGGTCTCCGGATCCCAGCGCAGGAATCCTGTGCGGCCGAGGACGCGAGCGTCCTCGGTGCGCTCGACCACGAACATGCCGATGCCCCACGCGTCCCAGCGCGCGAGCCAGCGGTCGATTGCCTGCTTGCTCCCCGCGAGATCCGTCGTCGACCCGTCTCCGATGTGGCGCATCGCCTCCGGATCGGCGAACGCCTCGAGGAGCCCGGTCGCATCCTCGGCTCGCGGCTTGCGCAGCAGCAGCCGCTCGGTCTGGATCACAGCCGCAACATGATCGAGCGCTCGAACTCGATCACCGCCTCGTCGCGCTGGTTGAGCCCGCGCGTGCGCACCGTGACGATGCCGAACCCCGGCCGCGACTTCGACTCGCGCTTGGAGAGCACCTCCGTCTCGGCGTGGATCGTGTCGCCGGCGAAGACCGGGGCGGGCAGGCGAACCTCGCGCCAGCCGAGGTTGATGCCACGCTCGGACACGTCCGCGACGGACAGGCCGGTCACGAGCGCGAGCGTGAACGTGGAGTCGACGAGCGGGCGTTCCCACTCTGTCGTCGCGGCGTACTCGGCGTCGAAATGGATCGGGTTCGTGTTCAGCGTGAGTAACGTGAACCAGACGTTGTCGGCCTCCAGGATGGTGCGGCCGAAGCGGCTTCGGTAGACCGCCCCGACCTCCAACTCCTCGTACATGCGACTCACGCCCGAGATCATCGCAGCGATGCACGAGCTCGCTCTCGAGCAGCGGCGCGAGCTCGGCGCGCGTGCCGGGTGGCACGTCGGCGACGTGACCTGGGGGCTCCGCCAGCACGAAGGGCGGGAGGACGAGTGGACGATCCGGATCTGGCGGGACGGCGAGCGCACCGTCGCCTGGTCGTGGCTCAAGGGCGACCGCGGGCAGCTCGAGTTCGACGTCCGGCGCGACCGGCTCGATCTGCTCGACGAGATCCTCGCGGAGCCGGAGGCCCGCGCCACCGGCTCCTTCGAGGACGACGAGGAGACTCTCGCCGCGCTTGCGCGGCACGGCTTCACGCGCGAAGCCGCGGACCTGAACCGCCACGGCTCGCTCATGCATTTCCTCGCGCGAGACGTCCCGAAGGCGCCTGACCTGCCGACGCTGCCCGACGGGTTCCGCTGCCGAACGGTCGAGCCGGACGACCTCGCGGAGCGCGTCGCCGTCCACCGCGAGGTCTGGGCGCCTTCGCGCGTGACCGAGTCGAGCTTCGCGAACGTCCAGGCCTCGTGGCCGTACCGCGCCTCTCTCGACTGCGTCGTCGAAGAGCCCGACGGCCGCTTCGCCGCCTACTGCCTGATATGGCCCGACGACGAGAACCGCGTCGGTGAGCTCGAGCCGGTCGGCGTGCGGGAAGAGTTCCGGAGGCGCGGCCTGGGTGCCGCCGTCTGCACGTTCGCGTTGCGGCGGCTCCATGAGGAAGGAGGCCGGCAGGCGATCGTCTACTGCCAGAACGACGTTGCGTGCGCGCTGTACGAGTCGATCGGCTTCCGGCGGCACGCGACGCTCGTCGGCTACTCGCGCTGAGACCCCCAGGGGCCGCGTTCCTCGAACGCCTTTTCGAGCTTGTCGTGCACGAAGGCCGTGATGCGATCCTCGAACTTCTTGGCGATGTCCTCCTCGCGCGAGGCCGGCGCGTCTGTCTTGAGGGGCTTCGTGGACACGTCGCGCCCGTCGATCGTCAGCTCGTAGATGTGCTCGTGCTGCACGTCCTTCAGGTGCTGCTGCCCCAGGTCGTGCACGGCCACGCCGTCGGGCAGCTGGTTGCCGAGCAGCGCGCGCGTGGTCTCCGAGATGAGGATCTGGCCGCCGTGGCCGGCCGCCGAGATCCGCGCTGCGCGCACGACGTCGAGGCCGAGATACCCCTCTTCGCCGACGTGGGGCTCGCCGGTGTGGACTCCCATCCGCACCGACAGGATGCGGCCCTCCGGCCACTCATGGTCGCGGAGCGCACGCTGCGCGTCGACCGCCGCCGCGACGGCGTCGCGGGCGCGCGGGAACGAGAAGAAGAAGGCGTCGCCCTGCGTGTCGATCTCCGTGCCGCCGCGCGCGCCGAACGTCTCGCGCACGAGCCGCCGATGGTCGCCCGAGACCTGGCCGTACGCCTCGTCTCCGAGCTCCTGCAGTAGGCGCGTCGAACCCTCGATGTCGGTGAAGACGAACGTGACGGTGCCGCCGGGCAGCTGGGACATCGCACCTACGCTACCGCGATGAACCGGCTTGCGCAGGAGACGAGCCCGTACCTCCTCCAGCATGCGGAGAACCCGGTCGACTGGCTGCCGTGGGGAGAGGAGGCGCTCGGCCGCGCCCGCACGGAGGGCAAGCCGCTGCTCGTCTCGATCGGTTATTCCGCGTGCCACTGGTGCCACGTGATGGAGCGTGAGTCGTTCGAGGACGAGGCGACGGCCGCGGACATGAACGAGCTCTTCGTCAACGTCAAGGTCGATCGCGAGGAGCGGCCCGACGTCGACGCGGTGTACATGGACGCCGTCGTCGCGCTCACCGGCCAAGGCGGCTGGCCGCTGACCGTCTTCGTCACGCCTGACGGGAAGCCGTTCTTCGGCGGCACGTACTTCCCACCCGAGCCGCGACACGGGCTGCCGTCGTTTCGGCAGGTGCTGCACGCCGTCGCCGGCGCGTACCGGGAGCGGCCGGAGGACGTGGCCGCGCAGGCCGAGGCGCTCGTCGGCGCGCTACGCCGCTCGGCGGAGACGGAGCCCTCGCGGGAGCCGATCGCCGACGCGCAGCTCGCCGAGGCCGAACGAGCGCTCCTCGCTCAGCTCGACCCGCGCTGGGGCGGCTTCGGGCACGCACCGAAGTTTCCGCCTGCCTCGGTGCTCGAGTTCCTGCTCCGGCGCGGGTCGCTCGATGCCGTGCGGTCGACGCTCGACGGGATGGCGGCGGGCGGGATGTGGGACGTGGTAGGCGGCGGCTTCCACCGCTACTCCGTCGACGCGGAGTGGCTCGTGCCGCACTTCGAGAAGATGCTCTACGACAACGCGCTCCTCGCCCCGGCGTACCTCCACGCCTGGCTCCTCACCGATGAGGTGCGGTACGGAGAGGTGGCAGAGCGGACGCTCGAGTACATGCTCCGCGAGTTGCGTCTGCCGAGCGGCGGCCTCGCGTCGGCTCAGGATGCGGACACCGACGGTGTCGAGGGGCTCACGTACACCTGGACAGCCGAGGACGGCGTGCCTGCCGAGCTCCTGCAGCCGTTCGAGCACGGGCGCTCGATCCTCCGCGGCGAGCTCGATGAGGAGACGCGGACGCGTCTGCTGGAGGCCCGCGACCGCCGTCCCCAGCCGGGGCTAGACGACAAGGTCATCGCGTCGTGGAACGGGCTCGCGCTCGCGGCGCTGGCCGAGGGTGCGCGGCGTCTCGAGCGGCCGGACTTCCTCGCCGCCGCAGTGGAGCTGGGGGAGCTGCTCGCGGTCGATCCGCTCTGGCGGACGCTCCGCGACGGGCACGCGAAGTACCCCGCGTTCCTCGACGACTACGCGAACGTCGCGCACGGCTTCTACGAGCTGCATGTTGCGACCGGCGACGTCCTCTGGCTGCGCGAGTCGCGACGGCTCGCGCTCGCTGCGGTCGAGCTGTTCGGCGATCCGGAGCGCGGCGGGTTCTTCCTCACGCCTGCGGACGGCGAGCCGCTCGTCGCGCGCCAGAAGGCGTTCGACGACAACCCGACGCCGGCGGGAAGCTCGATGCTCGCCTTCGTCCTCCTGCGGCTGGCACGGATCTGGGGCGACGCCGAGCTCGAGCGGACGGCGGTGGATGCGCTGCGGCTCGTCCGCGACCTACTGCCACGCGCGCCGCAAGCGTTCGGCTGGGCGCTCTGTGCGCTCGACCTCCATCTCTCGCCGCCGCGCGAGCTCGCGATCGTCGGCGGCCCTGAGTCGGAGGTGGCGCGCGCCGCTCTGCGGGGCTTCGACCCGAACGCCGTCGTCGCCTTCGGGCCTGCGGACGATGTCCCCCTCCTCGAGGGCAAGAAGCTCGTCGACGGCAGACCGGCGGTCTACGTCTGCGAGCGCTTCGCGTGCCGGGCGCCGGTCACGGACGCCTCCTCGGTCGGGCTCGCCTGAAACGACGAGGGGGAGTTGTAGCTCCCCCTCGCGCGACCTCGTTCTGAGCAGGTGGGCTAATGCCCGCTGTTCAGGACCTTGCCGAAGTGATGCCAGTCGCCGGAGTTGCCGCCGCTCCACTTGATGAAGATCAGCTGCTCCATCGGGAACGTGCGCTTCTTCGACGTCTTGACCACCATCCCCGGATAGATGAACGGGTTGTTCTTCTCGTTCATGTTCCGGAGCGCATGCATCAGGCTCTTGCGCGTCGGGTTCTTGCCCGCATGCTTGAGCGCATCGACGAACGTCCAGCCGACGGCGAGGCCGTACACGAGGTTCTGGTCGCCCGCCGCGAACTGCTGGTCGAGATTCGGTGCGTAGGTGTGGATGATCTTCTTCGCCAGCTTCATCCCCGGCAGGTTCGCCTGCACCGTCTGGCTCTCGACGTACGTGGTCGAGATGACCCCGTCGAGCTTGGCGCCGTTCTTCGCGGCGAGCCCCATGAAGATGCGGTTCGCCGAGACGTTGTTGAGGAGCGTGACCGGGCTCCAGCCGATCGCAGGAAGGGTGGCGAGCGCTGCGATCGAGGCGCCCGGCGTCGCGAAGATGACGAACGTGTCGGCGCCGTGCGTCTTGAGGGCGAACACGTGGGCTCCGACCACCTGCGCGGAGTCGCCCGCGTTGTAGGCCTCGGCGTCGACGATCAGGTTCTTGTGGCTGCCCAGCCCGGTCTTCAAGCCCGCGAGGTAGTTCTTGCCGTAGGCATCGTTCTGGTAGAGGACGCCGATCTTCGCGTTCTTGTTGTGGGCGAGGATGTACTTCGCGTAGAGCTTCGCCTCTCCCGGGTAGTCGGGCTGCCAGCCCAGCGTCCACGGCTTGGTCGAGCCCTGGCACGCGTGGTGGACGCAGTTCCCCCAGTACGCGTCTCCGGTGGCGAGCAGCACCTGCGGCACCTTGTGCTTGTTGAGGTAGCCCCAGGTCGACAGGTTTGGCGCTGTGCCGAGGCTGCCGACGTCGGCGAAGACGTGATCCTGCTCGACGAGCTTCGTCGTCTGCTGCACGGTCTCGGACGGCGTGTACTGATCGTCGAGGACGATGTCGTCGATCTTGCGATGGTGGACGCCCCCGTGTGCGTTGACGTAGGCGTAGTACGCCTGCTCGGCGAACGGGATCGTCTTGTAGAGCGACGCCCCGCCGGTTGCCGGCCCTTCGGAGAGCGGGAACGTCCCTCCGATCACGACCTTCTTGCTGGTCACCCCGGGTGTGCTGCGGTGCGAGGCAGCGGCCGTGCTTGCCACTGCGGCTGTGGCGAGAAGCGCGCAGAGCAACGCTCCCAGCTTCCTACGGTTGACAGGCATGGGCGCCCCCTCCGATCTCGATTGTGTCCATGGAGACGATTTCCGGAGCAGTTTGATGGAGATTGACTCGCGGTTCAAGCACGGGCCAGCCGCCGCAGTCGCGTGAGGAGGCCGGCGAACCCCTCTGGAAGCAGGAGCATGACGAGGATGACCGCGGCGCCGAAGACGACATTGCGACCGTGGGCGGAGCCGATGACCGGCACGCTGCCCGAGACGGTCGGGAGCAAGCCGACGAATGCAGCGCCCGCGAGAATCCCCCACAGCGACCCGAGCCCCGCCACCGCAGCGCCGACGAGGAGCTGGAGCGAGAGGAACACGCCGAACTCGCTCGGTTGCGCGAAGCCGTTCGTGCCCATCACGAAGAGGGCGCCCGCGACGCCGGCGTACGCGGCCGAGATCCCGAACGCGAGCGTCTTGTAGATCGGCAACTCGATCCCGGAGGCGACCGCGGCGATCTCACTGTCCCGAGCAGCACGGAACGCGCGCCCGATGCGGCCTCGAAGGATCAGCCACGCGAGTGCGAAGAGAATGGCGGACGCAATCCAGGCAGCGCCGTAGAGCCAGAGGTGGGTGACCGTCCTGTGTGACTGCACGCCCCCGCTGCCGCCGAGGAATTTCGACCACTTCAACGGAAGCTGCGGCACCGAGACTGCGAGCGCGAACGTGGCGAGGGCGAGGTAGACGCCGGAGAGCCGCAGCGCGGGAAGCCCGACGAGCAGTCCGACCACGAAGCAGATGGCGAAGGCCATGAGCATCGTCACTACGAGGTTGGTGTCGTGGTCCCGCGACATGACCGCCGTCGTGTAGCCGCCGATCGCCATGAACGCTCCATGGCCGATCGAGATCTGGCCGGTGTAGCCGGTGAGGATGTTGAGCCCGAGCACCGCGACGAAGAAGATCCCGACCTGCGCGACGAGGGAGATGTTGTAGTCGCTCAGCGTGAACGGCAGCACCGAGAGAAGTACCGCCACGGCCAGGAGCGAGCCGAGCTCGGGCAGCCGGTGTCTCATACCCGCCGCACCTCCCGCTGACCGAAGAGCCCCGACGGCTTCAGCAGGAGGACGCCGACGAGGACGGCGAAGGCGACCGGCGTCTGCAGATCGGACGTGATCGGGTGCACGTACTGGACGACCAGGGTGAGGGAGACGCCGATCGCGAGACCGCCGATGACCGCGCCCGCCGGGCTTTCGAGGCCGCCGAGCACTGCGGCGGCGAACGCATAGACGAGGATCGGCTGCATCAGCGTTGGCTGGAGGACGAACTGCGACGGCTCGGCCATCAGGCCGGCGACGGCGCCGAGCACCGCGGCGAGCCCCCAGCCGATCGCCAGCATCCAGTCGACGCGGACGCCGACGAGGGCCGACTCTGCGGGCCGGAGAGCCGCCGCGCGCATCGCGAGCCCGAGCTTCGTGAAGCGGAACAGCGCCCAGACGAGCAGCACCGAGGCGAGGACGACGAGGAACATCCCCGGATAGAGGCGGGAGATCGAGACGCCGCCGACGTCGTAGGTCTTCGTGCCGAACGGCGACGGCATGAACTTCAGGGCGCTGCCCCAGACCCAGTCGACGACGCCGTCGATGAGGATGAAGAGGCCGACGGTCACGATCACCGCGGCGATCACCGAGCGGTGCTGCACCGGACGGATGAGGACGACCTGGAGCACTGTGCCGAGCACGAAGGCGATCGCCAGGGTCACCGCGAAAGCCTCCCAGTACGACAGTCCCCACTGGATCAGCTGCCAGGCGACGTACGTCGTCGCCATCGCGAGCTCGCCCTGGGCGAAGTTGACGACGTGCGTCGCCCGGTAGACGAGGACGAGCGCGAGCGCGAGGCTGCCGTAGACGGATCCGAGCGCGAGCCCCTGCACCGTCAGCTGGGCGAAGATCGAGCTGCGCAGCGAGCCGACGAGAAGACCGGTGGCACCGGCAAGGAGGAGCAGGCTCGTGGCGGGCACGGCAGTCCGCGAGCAGAGGCTTTCGAGCCGCGAGGTTGCCGCCGCCACCATCAGTAGCCGAGGTAGCTGCGGCGGACAGAGTCGTCGGCGCGGAGCTCCGCGCTCGTGCCGGCGAGCGCGACGCGGCCCGCTTCGAGCACGTAACCGGCGTCCGCAGCCTGCAGCGCGAGGTGCGCGTTCTGCTCGACGACGAGGACTGTGAGGCCTTCGTCCTCGTTGAGCTCGCGGACGATCCTGAACAGCTCTGCGACGAGGACGGGCGCGAGGCCGAGCGACGGCTCGTCGAGAAGCAGGAGCCGCGGCCGGTGCACGAACGCCCGAGCAAGCGCGAGCATCTGCTGCTCGCCGCCGCTCAGCGTCCCGGCCTGCTGCCGCCGCCTCTCCGACAGCCACGGGAAGTACGTGAACACGCGCTCGAGCTCGGGCTGGATCGAGCCGCGGCGCGTGTAGCCGCCGAGGCGGAGGTTCTCCCAGACGGTGAGCTCCGAGAAGGTGCCGCGACCTTCGGGCACGTGTGCGACGCCGAGGCGTGCGACGGCGGCGGGGCCGAGCCGGTCGAGCGCGCGTCCGGCGAAACGGATGCGCCCCGCGCGCCGAACCGTCCCCGACACCGCGCGGAGCGTCGTCGTCTTGCCCGCGCCGTTCGGGCCGAGCACGGCGACGACCGAGCCCTCCTCGACCGCGAGCGAGATCCCGTGCAGCACGTGGACGGGGCCGTAGCGGGCCTCGACGTCCTCGAGCTCCAGGAGGGCGGTCACGCGGCTGCGATCTCCCCGCCGAGGTACGCCTGGATCACGGCGGGGTCGCGTTGCACGTCGGCGGGCGCGCCGGAGGCGATCGTTCGCCCGAAATCGAGCACGTGCACGTGCTCGCAGACCTGCATCACGAGCCGCATGTGGTGCTCGACGAGCAGGATCGTGAGCTTGCGCTCGTCGCGCAACCGACGGATGAGGCCGACGAGTGCGTCGACCTCCTCGTGGTTGAGCCCGCCGGCCGGCTCGTCGAGCAGCAGCATGCGTGGCCGGCTCGCGAGGGCCCGTGCGAGCTCGACGCGCTTCAGCGTCCCGTAGGGGAGGCCGGATGCGGGGCGGCCGGCATGCTCCGCGATCCCGACGTCGGCGAGCGTCTCGAGCGCTTGCCGCTTCTGCTCGCGCTCGCGCTGCAGCCGGGTCGAGATGTGGGCGCCGACGAGCACGTTCTCCAGCACGGTGAGGTTCGGGAACAGCTCGAGGTTCTGGAACGTGCGGGCGATCCCGAGCCGGATCACGCGGCTCGGTCGGGTGCGGCGCAGCGAGCGGCCGTCGAAGACGACGTCCCCGGAGTCGAGCCGGTAGAGGCGGGTGATCGCGTTGAACGCCGTCGTCTTGCCTGCCCCGTTGGGCCCGATCAGCCCGACGATCGAGCCGTCCGCGACCTCGAGCGAGACGTCGTCGAGCGCGACGATCCCCCCGAACCGAAGCCGAGCGTGGTCGAGCGAGAGAAGAGCCACCGTCAGTCGGCCGCCTGCAGCGAGCGGCCGCCTGCGGACTGCATCCCGGCAAGCATCCCTGGCGGAGACGCGCCGTCCGGAAAGCGCGAGAGCAGCTCGCCGAGGAGCGTGTCCGCGTCCCAGCCGTCGGGAGCGTCCAAGAGCTGGTCGGCGCTCCAGCCGCGCAGGACGTTGACCGCGCCGCCCCAGACATGGACGACCTGGCCGGTGATCGCCTGCGCCTCGTCTGCGCACAGCGCGACGACGACGGCCGAGACGTTCGCCGGATCGAGCGGATCGAAGCCCTCCGGCGGCGCATCCATCTGGAACGTCTCCTCCGTCATGCGCGTGCGCGCGTTCGGGGCGAGACAGTTGACCGTCACCCCATAGCGCTGCAGCTCCTGCGCGACGATGATCGTGAAGCCGGCGATGCCCGCTTTCGCCGCGCCGTAGTTCGCCTGGCCGACGTTGCCGAAGACGCCCGACGGGCTCGCCGTGTTGACCACGCGGCCGCGCACCTCCTCACCGGCCTTCGACCGCTCGCGCCAGTACGCCGCCGCGTGGCGGGTCGGGGCGAAGTGGCCCTTCAGATGGACGGCGATCACGGCATCCCACTCGTCCTCCGTCATGTTTACGAGCATCCGGTCGCGGAGGATTCCTGCGTTGTTGACGAGGATGTCCAGACGGCCGAACTCGTCGATCGCCTGCTGGACGAGCCGCGCGGCTCCGGCGAAGTCGGCGACGTTCTCGCCGTTCGTGGACGCCTCGCCGCCGCCAGCGCGAATCTCCTCCACGACCTGCTCGGCCGGGCCGGAGTCGGATCCCTCGCCGGCGAGCCCCGCGCCGAGGTCGTTGACGACGACCTTCGCCCCTGCCTGCGCGAGGGCGAGCGCGTGCGAGCGTCCGATCCCGCGCCCCGCGCCCGTGACGATCGCGACCTTCCCGCTCAGATCGGGCATCGAGTGGAGCTTATTCGTCCGCGTAGCCGTCGAGGTAGCGTGGGCTCGCGATCCGCAGCCGAGCTTCGACGTCTGCCTTGACCCGCGCGTTGGTGCCGCCCGGCACGTCGCCGCTGCGAATGCGCGCCGCGAGCTCCCGCTGCTCGGCGTTTCCCTGCGCGGGCAGCTTCGCCAGCTCGCGACGCACGATGCCGAGCGCGTTCAGCGCCACGAGCAGCCGGAAGCGCAGCCGGTGGTCGTCGAGCGTGGGGAGGATCTCACCGGAGAGGAACTCCTCGATCGCCTCTGCGAGCTCGTCCGGAGTGGGCCGCTCGCTCACGTGACTCCGTGCCGTTCTAGGAGGTGGCAGATCTCGTATTCGACCTCGGCGCCGAGCCGGCCGAGGATCGCGAGCTCGACGCTCCGCTCCTGCCCGGTGAGGTGGCGCTGTGCCTGTGCCAGGCAGCCGATCGCCCAGGCCACGTTGCCTGCTAGCTCCCAGTAGTCGAGCTCTTCCGGCCGGAGCTCGAAGGCGGTCAGCTCGTTGTAGCGCTCGAGATACGGCTCGACGTCGCCGATGCCGCCGAGCCGCTTCTCGGGGACGCCGAAGCGCCACGCCCGGACGAGCGAGAAGGAGAGATCGCGCGCGGGGTCGTCGAGATGCGCGAACTCCCAGTCGAGCACTCCGACGAGCCCGCTCTCGTCGACCACGAGGTTGCCGATGCGAAAGTCGCCGTGGACGACGACCGGCTCGCGCAGCGGCGGCCGGTTCTCGCGCAGCCACCAGAGCCCGAGCTCGATCGCCGGATGCGGCTCGCCGACCTCGTCGAGCTCGTCCACGAGCCGGTCGATCGAGGCTTCCACCAGGAACGGCAGCCGCTCGGGCGGCAGGCTGTGGATCTTCGCGAGCTCCTCGGCCATCTGGAGCGGCAGCTGTTGCGGCACCGAGCCGCGCACGATGCGGCGGCCGATCGTCTCGCCCTCGAGCCGCTCCATCACGAACGCCTCCCGCCCGGCGAGGTCCTCGATGTACGCGACCGGCCTCGGCACCCGGACTCCGGCCTCGTGGGCCGCCGTCAGGACCTCGAACTCGTCCCGCAGCGAGAGCGTGTGCCGGTGGATGACGCCGCCGCCCGCGCGGCGCACGAGCAGACGCTCGCCGCCGGCGTCCACGGCCCAGGCCTCCTTCGACGCGCCGCCGGGAAGCAGCACGGGCTCGGAGATGGGCCCGAGCACAGCCTCGAGCGACTCGCGCACGTCTGCGATCATCGCCGCTATGGACGATCGGCGCGAGCGCGTACGCGCGTTCATGGAGGAGCACGTCTATCCGAACGAGCCTGCGCTGACGCGGGAGGACGACGCGGCCGACGCCCTCGTCCGCGAGCTGCAGCAGCAGGCGAAGGACGCCGGTCTCTGGGCGCCGCACCTGCCGCCGGAGGCGGGCGGTTCCGGCCACGGCTTCCTCGAGTACGCGCACCTCAACGAGGAGATCGGCCGCAGCTTCGTCGCGCAGCTGGTCTTCGGCTGCCAGGCGCCGGATGCCGGCAACGCCGAGATCCTCCACCTCTACGGCACCGACGAGCAGAAGGAGCGGTTCCTGCGCCCGCTCGTCGCGGGAGAGGTTCGCTCCTTCTTCGGAATGACTGAGCCGGAGGTGGCCGGCTCCGACCCGACGCTCCTCCGCGGACGGGCCGTGCGCGACGGCGACGAGTGGGTGATCGACGCGCACAAGTGGTTCTCCTCGGGAGCCGACGGCGCCGCCTTCGCCGTGTTGATGGTTGTGACCGAGCCCGACGCCGAGCCGCACCGCCGCGCCTCGATGATCCTCGTCCCCACCGACACGCCCGGCTACGAGCTCGTGCGCCGCATCCCGGTCATGGGGCACGAGGGCCGCGGCTGGGGAACGCACTGCGAGACGCGCTTCACCGGCGTCCGCGTCCCGCTTACGAACAGGCTCGGCGAGCCCGGCGACGGGTTCCGGATCGCGCAGAAGCGGCTCGGGCCGGGGCGCATCCACCACGTGATGCGCTGGCTCGGCCAGATGCAGCGCGCCTTCGAGCTCATGTGCGCGCGGGCGCTCGAGCGCGAGGCGTTCGGCAGCCCGCTCGCCGAGAAGCAGACCGTCCAGAACTGGATCGCGGAATCGGCCGCGGACATCCAGGCCTGCCGGTTGATGACGATGCAGGCAGCGCAGCGGATCGACGATGGCGACGAGGCGCGCGTCGAGATCTCCGTGATCAAGTTCTTCGTGGCGCGGGCGCTCGGCGAGGTGCTCGACCGCGCGCTCCAGGTGCACGGCGGCCTCGGCCTCACCGACGACACGCCACTCGCGCTCATGTGGCGGATGGCGCGCGGCGGGCGGATCTACGACGGGCCCGACGAGGTGCACAAGGCCGTCGTCGCGCGGCGCATCCTGCGCTCGTTCGCGGAGGGGGACGGCTGGCGCTTCACGTGACGCTCGAGGGCCGGCGCGTCCGGCTCGAACCGCTGGAGCACCGGCACGAGGACGCGCTCTGGGAGGTTGCGCAGGATCCGCGCACGTGGCGCTGGATGCGTTTCAACGGCCACGAGCGCGACGAGTTCCACCGCTTCTTCGCCTCGGTGGACATGGGTTTCCTGCACTACCTCGACGGCGAACTCGTCGGGCACACGAGCTTCCTCAACGACCGGCCCGAGGATCGCGTCGTCGAGATCGGGAACACGTGGCTCAATCCGCGGGCGTGGGGGACTGATGCGAACACGGAGGCGAAGTACCTCCTCCTGCGGCACGCGTTCGAGGAGGAGGGCTACCTCCGCGTCGAGTTCAAGACCGATGCGGCGAACGAGCGCTCGCGGCCGGCGCTGGAGAAGGTCGGCGCGACGTTCGAAGGCGTGGCCCGCAAGCACCAGCTCGTCCGCGGCGGCGAGCGGCGCGACTCGGCCTGGTACGCGGTGATCGACGACGACTGGCCCGCGGTGAAGGCGAGCCTCGAGCGCCGGCTATGGGGTACAGGAGACGATCAGTGAACCGTCACGTCTTCGGGTCAACTGAATCGTTGCTCCTCCGGAAGGGCCGTCGCCGGTTCCGCTGACTCCCTCGCCGGGAGGAGGCACGGCCGCGCCGACGTCTACGCCGTAGCTGGACTTACAGCGGATCGGCTCCCCCGTCGTCGCGCTCGCGAAGGTTGTGGTCACCGGCCCGGCGAAGCTGCTCGGCACTGATTTCTTGCCTGAGCCACATGCAGAGAGCGCGAAGCCGATTGTGGCCAGAAAGACCAGGAGAAGGATCGCCCTCATCTCGCTCCATATACGCCGCCGACTGTGGCGTTGTCACGGACTCGCGCGCCGCACGACTCGGCGCTGCGCTTGGAATTCCGCATGTCCGATGTCCGCATGTCCGGTGTCTGACACCCGGCATGGCCGTTTCGGACAGGTCAGTCGGTGCCGCGCACGATCTGCGTGCAGCGGGCGCTCGCGATCAGCTGGTCGTCCTGGAACAACTCAGCCGCGCAGAAGACGACGCGCCGGTTTCGTTGCACCACTCGGCCTTCGGCGCGCAGGATCCCCGGCCGTGCCGAGCGGTGGAACTCGGTGCGGAGGTCGGCGGTGAGGAAGTCCTCGTCCTCGCCCATCAGCGTCCAGCACGCACCGCCCATCGCGGTGTCGAGGAGCGCCGCGACCATGCCGCCGTGGACGATCGGGCCCGACGGCGAGTGGAAGCAGTACTCGACCGGCGCGTCCCACTCGATCACCGCGTGGCCCTCGGCCTGGGTCAGGCCGCGGTAGGCGAGCGTGTTCCAGACGTGCGGGTCGGGCGGCGGGTGCTCGCCCCACGGCTTTCTCGAACGTGGGCTCAACCGTGCTCTCTCATCTAGGCCCCGGCACTCCGGGGAAGCGGTACGGCTCGACGCGGTTCGGCTGCACGACCCACGCGCGGCCGCTCTCCGGGTCCTCGAGCACTCGTAGCGCCGCCTCGGCGACGAACGACGGCTCCATGAGCGGGACGTCGAGCCGCCCGCGCAGCTCCAGCTCGACGAGCGGCGTGTCGACGAAGCCGGGGCAGAGCGCGTTGAGCCGGATGCCGCGCGCCGCGAGCGCGGGAGCAGCCGCGCGCACCCAGCCGACCACGGCGTGCTTCGTCGCCGTGTAGGCGACGTCGAAAGCGGTGGACGTCAGCCCGGCCAGCGAGGCGGTCGCCACGATCGAGCCTCCACCGGGCATGAGCCGCGCTGCGAGCTCGCGAGTCCCGTAGACGACGCCGTCGAGGTTGGCACGAAGGATCCGCTGCCACTCTTCGTCGGTCAGATCAGCGGCGTCGCTGCGGCCGGTCACAGTGCCGGCGTTGAGGAAGGCGGCGTCGAACTCGCCCTCGAGCGACCGCCACGCGTCCGGGTCGCCGACGTCGAAGTCCGGCAGGTCGAGCACCAGAGGATCGTCGAGGAGTGTGCAGATCGCCGCGCCGATCCCGCCGCGACCGCCCGTGACGAGCGCCCTCATGGGACGAGCACGACCTTGCCGACGCTGCGGCGCGACTCCACGAGTGCGTGCGCGTCCTCGACGTCCGCCAGCGGGAGCTCCGCCCCGACAACGGGGCGGATCGAACCGGCGCTCCACAGTTGGAGCAGCTCCCGGGTGCAGGCCGCGATGACCTCGGGCGCGTGGCGAAGAAGGCGCCCGATGTAGACGCCCTGCACGCCGACGTTGCGTCCCACGAGCTGCGCCGGCTGCAGCTCGGGCCAGAGCCCGCCCGCGTAGCCGATGGCTACGAGCGTGCCGAGCGGACGCAACCGTCCGACCGCAGCCTCGAACAGCTCGCCGCCGACGGGATCGACGACGACGTCGACCCGCAGGTCGTCGGGCAGATCGTCGTACACATAGGCCTCCTCGGCACCGAGCTCGCGGCAGAGCTCGAGCTTCTCCGGCGACCCCGCTGCCGCCACCACGCGCGCGCCGAGCACGCGAGCGACCTGGATCGCCGCGGTGCCGACGCCGCCGGCCGCCGCGTGCACGAGCACCGTCTGGCCCGCGTCGAGCCGGACCTGTCTGGTCAACGGGACGTACGCGGTGAGGAAGGTGAGAACGAAGCCCGCGCCCTCGGCGAAGGTCGCGCCGTCCGGCAACGGCACGAGCGCGGAGTGGGGGACGGCGGCGAGCTCGGCATAGGCGCCGCCCGTGACGAGCGCCATCACGCGCGCCCCGTCCTCCAGCTCGCCCGAGAGCTCGTAGCCGAGCACGGTCGGCAGCTCGGGCATCTGCGGATAGCGGCCGCGACGGATCAGGATGTCG
>JAICJI010000006.1 GCA_025928515.1 Thermoleophilia bacterium | reverse complement strand
TCGTAGGCCGAGCAAGTGAGCGGCGCGAGCCGCCGTTCGATCCGGCAGTAGTCGAGGAAATCGGCGAGTTCCTGGCGCATGTCCGTCCTTTCGGCAGGCCGAAGGACGCTGCTCCGAAACTCGTGGCGATACTCCGGCTTATAGGCCTGCTACGGAAAGCCCCCGCAAATGCGGGGGCTTTCTAGTACGCGCCTGTGCGGGTCAGGACGTCAACTACCGGTCGAGTTGCCGAGCACTGCCAAGCTGAAGTTGCAGGGCGGGTTCGGAAGGTTGTCTTCACAGATGGCGTCGACGGCGTCGACGTGAATCGGATGCGTGAGATCGAGCTGGTAATCACTCGCTCCAGACAGGTCGAGGCCCGCGCCCTGTAGGGAGAACACGACGTTGCCCTTGTACGTGAAGTTCAAGATGACGGGGTCTTTCAGGCCCGAAGCCACGATGTCGGTGATGAAGAAGTCGCCGCTGCAAAGAGCGTCGTCGTGTTCGGCGTCGACTGACCAGAAGCTGTCGTTGTTGGAGTCGAGGCAGTACTCCGTGACGTCTCCCGGAGAGCTCACATGAGCCCTCGTCTCGAGGTTTCCGCCGCTGTCGAACTTCAAGGTGCCGAGATCGCTCTCGACCTTCGCGAGGTTCGTGGCGTCCGCGGAGTCGAGGTTGACGGTGTCTTTACTCGGGTCGATTCCCACCGTTCCGCTCACGCTCGTCGTGGAGGTGCCGATTTGCTGAACCGGGACGGGGTTCGTCGTCGTGTTCTGGACGACGACGTTCTGGAACGGGGTCGTCGCCGCGCTGACGATCTGCTCGCGGAACACGGTCGAGCCGAGCGCGATCGCCGCGACAACGAGCAGGAACGCCGGGATCAGAGCCTTGCGCATGGTGTTGTCCTCTCTCTTCGAGCTGCGTCGGTATGGCCTCAACATGGCCCGCCGGACAGCTCGGAGAAAGACCTGAAGACCCTACGAAATCGGCCCGGTGAGGCCGAGACGCTTCAGCGACCGATGGAGGTACGTCGCGAACGCGACGGCGCCGACACCGCTCATGTGAATCCCGTCCGACGCGTACCACGACCGGTGGGTCGCCGAGTAGTGGTTCCAGTCGAGCACGGTCATCGTCGGCCGCCACTTCTGCTCGATGGCGAAGATCGCGTGGTTGATGTCGACGTACTGCTTGTTGACAGCGCGAAGGGTGAGCCAGAGCACGTGCTGGACGCCTCGCTTCCACAGCGCCTTCAAGACGATCGGAAGCCCGTGGCGGTACGTCGCGGGGTCGTCGTTGTAGCCGACGAAGATGACGACGTTCGGCCCGAGCTTCCGACCGAGCGCGCGAACGGTTCCGAGGACGCTCGGCGGCGGGGGCGTGATGCAGCCGACCTGGACGAGGCGGCCGCACGGATGCAGCTCGAGCAGGAGCCGGTCGCCGTGCTTGACGATCCGCTTCGCGGCCGAATCCCAGTTGAGCGCCGCTCCGACCGAGTCCGAGAACACGGTCACGTGCTGGAGTTGTTGCCTCTTGCCCGCGAGCGCGGTCGCGGCGAGCACGCAGCAGCCCACGACTGCGCCGAGCAGTGCAAGCGGCCGACCCACGGCGCTGGACCTTAAGTGCAGCGGCGGCGGTTGGGAAGCGTGGTTTACGTGCGCAAGACGACTTCGAGCGCCGTGCCGAGGCCGGGGGTGCTGCGGACGTTGAAGCCGCCGTCGATCGACGACGCGCGGTCCCGCATGTTCCGCAAGCCATGGCCGGCCGTCTCCGCCTCCAGCGGGAAGCCCGCGCCGTCGTCTTCGATGGCCACAAACCGCTCGCCGGACGGGCGCTGTCCGATCACGAGCTCCGCGCGTGTCGCGTTCGCGTGACGGTGGACGTTGCCGAGGCCTTCCTGGACGATGCGGAAGATCTCGATCTGCTCGTCCGGAGCAAGGCGAATCCCGGGGTCGATCTCGAGGTCCACGGCGAGCCCGCCGTCGGCGGTCAGGAACTCGACGTAGCGGCGGAGCGCGGAGTCGAAGGAAGCGGTGCCGCTCGCCGACGACAGCGCGAGGACCGCGAAGCGCGCCTCCTGCTGTGCGAGCTCGGCCGCCTGCTTGAGCTGCGGGCCGACCTCCTCGACCGGCGTTCCCGAGGCGAGCATCTGCGCGTGCGTCGAGACGGCGAAGAGGTACTGCGCGAGCCCGTCGTGGATCTCGCGCGCGACGCGCGCCCGCTCCTCGGCCACGGCCCGCCCGAGCTCCGCAGCGCGGATCGCACGCCACGCGCCGACGAGCATGACCCCGAAGGCGAGCAGCCGGAGGAAGTCGCCCTCGGCCACGTACGTCGTCCCGCGTGGGGGCGCCAACACGAGATGCAACGCCGCAAACAGCTGGAGCGTGAAGCCGAGGGCGAGCCATTGCGCCAGGTCGTCCCCCGTCCGAGCGAGCCGCTTGCCCCAGCCGACGACGGCCAGAAGATCGATGAGCGCCTGGATCGAGAGCACCGAAGCGAGGCCCGGAGGCTCCGCGTCGCCGGGCCCTCTCGTGAGTGCCGGGAGCTGAGCGGCGTGGCCGCGCAGCAGGATCCAGGCCGCGAAGAGCACGATCGCCGCGGCCACCAGCGCATCCCAGAGCGCGCGATCGCGCGTGCGGCTGCGACCGGAGACGAACGGCGCCGCGGCGACGAGCCCCGTGCCGAGCATGGCGCCGAGGGCCGCCGCCCAGGCCTCTGCAGGCTGGAGCGAGCGGCCGCCGAGGACCGGGATGATCGCGAACGCGAGCGTCGAGAGGGAGCCCACGAGGAATCCGGCAGCGAGCAGCAGATCGGTGCGGAGGCCCTCGACGTGGAAGCGGTTCGCGGCGAGGACGGCGACGAGGAGGCCGGCGAGCGACATCGTCGTCTCCAGCACGAGCAGGAGCGATGGCTCGTCGTACTGCGTCCGGAACGACGGGTGCGAGAGCAAGAGCGCCAGGCTGGCGCCGAGCAGGCCGGCGAGCAGGATCTCTCCCCAGAGCCACGCCTGAAGCTTCGTACGATGCTGCCTCATATTGGCTCTTGTCGGCAGAACGTCTCCTGCCGATAAGGGATGCATGGCGGCTCGCGTCCTTGTCGTGGACGACCATCCCCTCACCCGCGAGGCGCTCGCGGCGTTGCTGCGTTCGCATGGCTTCGAGCTGGCCGGTATCGCGGCCGACGGCGAAGAGGCGATCGCGGCGGCGGCCGAGACGCAGCCGGACCTCGTCTTGCTCGACCTCTTGATGCCCGGCCTCGATGGCCTCACGGCACTGCCTCGGCTCCGCGAAGCCGCACCCGCCTGCGAGGTCGTCGTCCTCACCGCCTCGGGAACAGAGGAGAACCTGCTCGCGGCGATCCGCGGCGGCGCGGCCGGCTATCTGCTCAAGACCGAGTCGCCCGACCGGATCGCGGAGTTCCTCGAAGGAGTCGTCCAGGGCGACGCCGCCCTGTCCGGGCCGGTCGCGCGCAGGCTCCTCGACCAGGTGCGAGCCGGCGGCCGCGGCTCCGGCGTGCCCGACAGCATCGCAGCCGTCCTCTCGGCCCGCGAGCTCGAAGTCCTGCTCCTGCTCGACGACCATCACGGCACCGACGAGATCGCGCAGCGCCTCTTCATTTCCGAGCACACGGTCCGCTCGCACGTGAAAAGCCTCCTCCGTAAGCTCGGCGTCTCCTCGCGCCGCGAGGCGCTCGAGCAGCTTGCGCTCGCGCGCAGCTAGTAGCTCGCGGGTGCTGCGCACCCGCTCGCAGGGATAAGGAACTGCGCTGACGGGAGACGCGGTCTCCCGTCCGCTCCGTGCTCTTTCTGCTTGCCGTCGCTGGGCGGAATGGTTGTGTCGTGCGCTCGCGCGCGGCGGAGGCCGGCGCGAGCGCGGTCCGGCCTGCGGCTAAGTCCGGCCTCGCCGGGTCTTAGCCTCCGGCCCGTTGCGCAGCTTCGGAGAAACCGTCTAGAGCAGCGTCGACGAGCGTCGGCAGCGTCTCGAGCTCATAACCGCCTTCGAGCACCGCGGCGACGCGGTCGGAGAGTGCTGCGCAGCGCCGGGAAAGCTCGCGGAAACCTTCCTCCGTGACGCGCATCTCGGAGAGCGGGTCGGCCGAGTGGGCGTCGAAGCCGGCCGAGACGAGGACGAGCTCCGGCTCGAAGCGCTCCACCGCCGGCTCGACGACCCGCGCGAACGCGTCGAGGTATTCCTCGTCGCCGGAGCCGGCGGGCAGCGGCACGTTGACGGTCGTCTCGGCCTGGTCGTCAGGGCCGCCGCTGCCCGGATAGAACGGCCACTGGTGGAGCGAGACGTAGAGAACGCTGTCGTCGTCGCGGAAGATCGCCTCCGTGCCGTTCCCGTGATGGACGTCGTAGTCGATGATCGCGACCCGCTCGAGCCCGAGCCGCTGTTGCGCGGCCCGCGCGGCAATAGCGGCGTTGTTGAACACGCAGAAGCCCATCGCGCGCCCGGCGAGGGCATGGTGACCCGGCGGGCGGACGAGCGCGAGCCCGCCGCGTAGCGCTGCCTCGATCGCGGTTCCCGCCGCGAGTGCTGCAGCCTCGAACGTGGTCGCGCTGCAGATCGTGTCGCCGTCCAGCCAGACCGGCTCGTGCGCCGCTCGAATGAGCTCGACGTGCTCGGCCGTGTGGCAGAGGAGCAACTCCTCGGTGGTCGCAGCGCGGCCCTCGCTCCAGATGTGCTGGTGCGCGAGGAGCACCCCGAGCCGCTCGGGCCGTTCCAGGTGGAGGCCGGTCGGGTGCAGCCGCGCGAACGCCGGGTGCGTCAGGACGTCGATAGCTCCCCCACCCGGCCGGCGACTGCGCCGAGCCCGAGTCGATCGAGGAAAGAAGACGCCTCCGCCCACGCCGGGGTTGTTACTGCGAGGGGAGGAAGGGGGGCGGAGGCGTCCATCGTCGCGATTCGCCGGAAGAGCCTCAAGTCCTCTGCCTCCGCGGCGAACCTCCCGTCGGCCAGCGCTGCCTCGAGCGTCTCGTACTGCGCGAGCAACTCGGCGGCCTTCTTCGGGCCGATGCCGCGCGCGCCGGGCAGCTTGTCGGACGGGTCGCCGCGCAGCGCGATCAGGTCGGGTACCTGCTCCGGGTCGACGCCGTAGCGCTCGCGCACCTCGGCGGGGCCGATTCGCGCGAGCTCGCTCACGCCGCGCGTCGGCTGCAGGATCGTCACGCGCTCGCTCGCGAGCTGGAAAGAGTCCCGGTCCGAGGTGGCGACGAGGACGCTGCCCGTCCACTCGCGCGCGGCAGCGGCGAGGAAGTCGTCGGCCTCGTAACCCGGCGCCTTCGCGATCAGGAAGCCGAACGCGCTCACGACCTCCGGGAGGATCTCCAGCTGTTCGAGGATCGACTCTTCGAACACCCTTCCCGACTGGTACGGCTCGAACGCTTCATGCCGGTAGGTCGGCACCGACAGCGTGTCCCACGCGACGAGCACGGCGTCCGGCCGCTCGGCCTGCCACAGCCGGACGAGCATGTTCGTGAAGCCGACGACCGCGTTGAGCCGGATCGACTTCGGCAGGGCGTGATACGCGCGATGCGCGAACGAGTCGCCGTCGACGGCAAGCAGCGTGCTCATAGCGTGGCCTCCAGCTCGATGATGCGCGCCATCAGCCGCTCCGTCGCCTCTTGCGACGCGCTCCGGAGATCCTCGTTCGCGCGCAGGTCTTCGATTTCAACCGGTGCTCCGTAGGTGACGCGGATCGGGCCGAGCCGGCTCAGCCGATCGGTCCCTGCGACCGCGCACGGCACGAGCGGCACGCCTGCCTCGAGCGCGATCCGCGCCGCACCCGACCGCGGCCGCGCCTCGTGCTTCTTCACGAGGCCTTTCTCGCGCCGCGTCCCCTCGGGGAACATCACGACGACGTGCCCGTCCTGCGCGAGCTGCACGGCCGTCTCGATCGCCTCGACGTCGGCGAGCCCGCGACGGACTGGGAACGCGCCCGCGCCGTCGAGCACGTACGTCGCCGGCCACCAGTAGAGCTCGGCCTTCGCCATGAAGCGGAGCCAGCGCCGCGGCCACAGCGGTAGCCCTACCGGCCAGGGGTCGATGTTCGAGATGTGGTTGCAGGCAAGGACGTAGCCGCCGCCGGCGGGGAGGTTCTGGCGCCCGCGCGCGCGCAGCCGGAACACCACGTAGAGAAGGGGCCAGCTGAGGGCGGCGATGACCTGATAGGCGAGTGGCGGCCGCATGGGCCCCAGTATCGCGTCCGAGCGGCGCGGCTATCGTGACCCGCCGATGTCGAAGCGTCTCGTCATTGTCGAGTCGCCTGCGAAGGCCCGGACGATCGCCGGGTACCTCGGCCCCGAGTTCATCGTCGAGTCCTCCGTCGGCCACATCCGCGACCTGCCCGACAGCGCGGCGGAGATTCCGGAGAAGTACAAGGGCGAGGCGTGGGCGCGCCTCGGCGTCGACGTGGAGCACGGGTTCGAGCCGCTCTACGTCGTCGATCCCGACAAGAAGCAGAAGGTCGCAGAGCTGCGGAAGCTGCTCACCGGCGCAGACGAGCTCCTGCTCGCAACGGACGAGGACCGCGAGGGCGAGGCGATCGCCTGGCACTTGCTCGAGGTGCTGAAGCCGAAGGTGCCGGCGCGGCGGATGGTCTTCCACGAGATCACCCGCGACGCGATCGAACGTGCGCTCGACGAGACGCGCGACGTCGACGAGCGGCTCGTCGACGCGCAGGAGTCGCGGCGCATCCTCGACCGGCTCTACGGCTACGAGGTGTCGCCGGTGCTCTGGAAGAAGGTCATGCCCCGGCTTTCGGCAGGACGTGTCCAGTCGGTCGCGACACGGCTCGTCGTCCAGCGGGAGCGCGAGCGGATTGCCTTCCGCGCCGCCGCGTGGTGGGACCTGGTCGCGACCTTCGACCCGGAGTCGTTCGAGGCGCGGCTCGTCTCGGTCGAGGGCCGGCGTGTGGCAACCGGCCGCGACTTCGGTCCCGACGGGCAGCTGAAGGGCGAGGCGCACCAGCTCGACGAGGAAGCGGTGCGCGGCCTCGCCGAGCGGCTCGAGGGCTCCTCTTTCAGCGTTTCCCGCGTCGAGCGGAAGCCGTACGGCCGCCGGCCGAGCCCGCCGTTCATGACCTCGACGTTGCAGCAGGAAGCGAGCCGCAAGCTCCGCTACTCGGCGCAGACGACGATGCGGCTCGCCCAGCGCCTGTACGAGAACGGCTACATCACGTACATGCGCACCGACTCGACGACGCTGTCGGAGTCGGCGCTCACGGCGGCGCGCCAGCAGGCGACGTCGCTCTTCGGCGCCGAGTACGTCCCGCCCGAGCCGCGCCGGTACGAGCGCAAGGTGAAGAACGCGCAGGAGGCGCACGAGGCGATCCGCCCGTCGGGCGACCGCTTCCGCACGCCGCAGGACGTGAAATCGGAGCTATCGCCCGACGAGCACGCGCTGTACGAGCTGATCTGGATGCGCACCATCGCGTCCCAGATGAAGGACGCGCAGGGACAGACCGTCTCGCTGCGCATCGCCGGCGACGCCAACTCGGGCGAGAGCGTCGAGTTCGGCGCGTCGGGCACCGTGATCACCTTCCGCGGCTTCCTCGCGGCCTACGAGGAGGGACGCGACGACGACCGCCCCGCAAAGGACGACGACGAGGAGCGGCGGCTGCCGAACCTCGCCGAGGGAGACTCCGTCGAGCTCAAGGCGCTCGAGCCGCAGGGCCACGAGACGAGCCCGCCGGCGCGGTACACCGAGGCGACGCTCGTGCGCACACTCGAGGAGCTCGGCATCGGGCGTCCGTCGACGTACGCGTCGATCCTCGGCACGATCCTCGACCGGGGCTACGTCTTCAAGCGCGGCACGGCCCTCGTCCCGGCCTTCCTCGCCTTCTCGGTCGTCGCCCTGCTCGAGCAGCACTTCGGGCGCCTCGTCGATTACGACTTCACCGCCCGGATGGAGGACGACCTCGACCGCATCGCCGCCGGCGACGAGCACCGGGTCGAGTGGCTCGGCCGCTTCTACTTCGGCGACGGGACGGGAGGCCTTCACGAGCTCGTCTCGGATCTCGCCGCGATCGACGCGCGCGAGATCAACTCTCTGGAGATCGGGGACGGGATCGTCCTGCGCGTCGGCCGCTACGGGCCGTATCTCGAGCGCGACGGAGCCCGCGCGAGCGTGCCCGAGGAGCTTGCGCCCGACGAGCTGACCGTCGAGAAGGCAGAGGAGCTCCTCGCCCAGCCGAGCGGGGACCGCGAGCTCGGCACCGATCCCGACTCGGGGTTGCCGATCGTCGCCAAGACCGGGCGCTACGGCCCTTACGTCACCGAGGTGCTGCCCGAGGGCTCGAAGGAGAAGCCGCGCACCGCTTCCCTCTTCAAGACCATGTCCCTCGACACGATCGGGCTCGACGATGCGCTGCGTCTTCTGCAGATCCCGCGCGTGGTGGGCGTCGCTCCCGACGGCGAGGAGATCATGGCCCGTAACGGCCGCTACGGGCCGTACGTCCAGAAGGAGAAGGAGTCTCGCTCGCTCGAGAGCGAAGAGCAGCTGTTCACGATCACGGTCGAGGAAGCGCTAGCCCTCCTCGCGCAGCCGCGGCAGCGCCGCGGGCAACGAGCCGCACAGAAGCCGCTGCGCGAGATCGGCACCGACCCCGTCGGCGGCAAGGAGATCGTGCTGAAGGAAGGCCGCTTCGGCCCGTACGTCACCGACGGCGAGACGAACGCGAGCCTCCGCAAGGGAGACGACCCGGAGACGGTCACTCTCGATCGCGCCGTCGAGCTCCTCGCCGAGCGTCGCGCGAAGGGCCCGGCGAAGAAGACGACGCGCCGGCGCAAGGCTTCCTGAACGTTCTCTGCAAACTTCGCCGACCGGTCCGCGTCCTAAGCTCACGGGCCGGGTCGAAGCTCGGAATACACTTGCGCGGCGGCTCGTTCGAGGGACCGGGCGCGTGTCGGAGCGGCGGACGGTTCGGTGGAGGGTGGTATCCGGAGGACTTCCCTCCTAAGGTACGAAGGCTGCGGAGAAGCCACGAGGCAGGGACGAAAGGACTGAGGGAGCGCTGACGCAGAACCAGCTCAACGATTTGCTCGAGTCGGACCAGATCCGCGCCATGGTCGAGGGCGCCGAGGAGAAGGGGTTCATCGACCAGGCCGCCATCGAGGCATTTGCGGCCGAACAAGAGCTCAACGCCGACGAGCTCGAGGAGCTCACGCGCGAGCTCGAGCGCACGGGCCTCGAGATCGGCCAGCCGGCCGCTGCCGCGCCGGCCGCGGCGACCGTCGAGGCACCGAAGGAAGAGAAGGCGGAGGAGGCCGAACCGCCGCCCGAGCCCGCGACGCCGACGGTCGCGATCTCCGGCTCCGCCGACAGCCTGCAGCTCTTCCTCGCGGACGTCGGCCGCCACAAGCTGCTCACCGCTGCCGAGGAGGTCATGCTCGCGAAGCGGATCGAGCGCGGTGACGTCACGGCGAAGCGCCACATGATCGAGTCGAACCTCCGGCTCGTCGTCTCGATCGCCAAGGGCTATCGCGGGCTCGGCGTCCCGTTCCTCGACCTGATCCAGGAGGGCACGCTCGGGCTGAACCGCGCCGTCGAGAAGTTCGACTGGCGCCGCGGCTACAAGTTCTCGACGTACGCGACGTGGTGGATTCGCCAGTCGGTGCAGCGCGCCGTTGCGAACCACGCGCGCACGATCCGCGTCCCCGTCCACGTCGTCGAGCGTCAGCAGAAGCTCTCGCGTGCGGCGCGGCGGCTCGAGGTCGAGCTGGGCCGTGAGGCTACGAAGGAAGAGCTGGCCGAGGCAACCGGCCTGCCAATGCAGCACGTCGACGAGGCGCTTGGCGCTGCGAACGCGTCCGTCTCGCTCAACCAGACGGTCGGCGCCGACGACGAGGGCGAGCTCGGAGATCTGTTCGCCGACCGTGAGGCGGCCGATCCGTTCGACGAGGCCGAGGAGTCGCTCCGCCGCCAGGGCGTGCGGCGCGCGCTCGAGGCGCTTCCGGAACGCGAACGGCGGATCCTGGAGCTGCGCTTCGGGTTCGAGGGCGAGCCGTGGACGCTCGAGGCGATCGGGAACGAGCTCGATCTGACCCGGGAGCGGGTCCGGCAGCTCGAGGGTCAGGCGTTGTCCCGGCTCGGCGCGTTGCGCGATCTCATCTCGGTCGCAGCCGCCTAGCCGGGAAGCGAGCTTCTCGCCCGGAGGATCGCGTCGCGCCGCAGTGGCGCGACCCGCAGCTCCGGAGGCGGGTGGCGCAGGAACGAGTCGACGAGCAGGAGCTCGTCAAGGTCGAGCTCACCCGGGCGGCGCGTGGCCGCGAGCCCGGCCTCGATCTCGAGCGCCGCCCCGCCCCCGGGCGGCAACGTCCGCTCTGACGCGACCCGGCCGCCTGCCACGAAGAGCGCTCGCACGTAGCCCGGCTCCTCGGCCGGGACGAGGACGCAACGCTCGAGCTGCCGCACGCGGTCGAGGCTCTGGAGCTCGCGGCAGACGCGCTCGAGGGCGGCGATGCGGTCGCGCAGCCGGCCCGCGTCCTCGAACCTTCGCGCGTCGGAGAGATCCTGCAGGCGCCGCCGCAAGCGCGGCAGCGCCGCCTCCGGCCGTCCGAGCTCTCCCGGAGCGAGCGCGCGAGCGGCGAGCTGCGCGGTGCGGCGCGACCGCAACGGCCCCACCGGCGACGGGCGGGTCGAAGCGACGACCGATTCGCCGCGCTGTCGCAGCCACACCTGTCGCTCGGGACGCGACACGCGGGCATTGCCCGGAGGACGGATCTCCCTGATCAGTCGCAACTCCTCGAGCGCCGCCTCGAGCTCGGATCCTGTCACTCGCCACTCGATCCTCTCCGCCGCCGCAAGCGCCGCCTCGACCGCCGGTCGTTGGCGATCGCTGCGGAAGTACGAGCGCAACCGCGATCTCAAGTCGCGCGCGCGTCCGACGTAGAGCACCTGGTCGTCGCGGCCGACGAAGCGGTACACGCCCGGCCGCCGCGGCGCGCCGAAGGCGAGATGGCGCTTGTCGAGCAGGCGTCGCGTCCGCGTCGCGGCGAGAGCCGAGAGGTCGGCGACGGTCCGCGCGCCGCGTTCCTGCGCGAGACCGATCAGCGCCAGCAGCAGTTCCGCGGTCGCGCGTGCGTCGGGCAGCGCGCGGTGGCACGGCCGCTCCGCGGTGTCGAAGAACCACGCGAGCTGCGCGAGACCGAAGCGGGAGACGCGCCCGGCGAGGAGGGTGCGGGCGAGGCGCACCGTGTCCACGACCGCCGAGCCGATGCGGGAGCCGGTCAGCCGTTCGGTCTCGCGGTCGAGGAAAGCCAGGTCGAAGCGCGCGTTGTGCGCGACGAGCACCGCATCGCCGGCGAAAGCGAGGAAGTCCCGGACAGCCTCGGCCGGGCCGGGTGCGCCGCGTAGGTGCTCGCTGCGGAGGCCGGTGACCGCACTTGCTCCCGCCGCGATCGGCAGGCCCGGATCGACGAGCGTCTCGAACTCGGCTTCGACCTCGAACCCGCGCAGTCGAACCGCTCCGATCTCGCAGATCCCGGACTGGCCGGGCCGCAGCCCCGTCGTCTCGAGGTCGACGACGACGTACGTCGCGTCCTCGAGGAGAAGGCCCGTGCCCGGCGGCTCGGCGAGCGCGACCGCGTCGCCGTTCCACGCCAGCCTCGCATCGGTCTCGACGACGTCCTCGAGCAGCGTGCGGGCGAGGGCGACAGGCGTCTGACGGAGGGCGAAGAGACGCCGCGCCGCGTCCTCCGCGAGCACCGGCCCGCGCTGCTCCTCCACGAGCTCCACCAGGCGGTCGGCCGCGTCTAGCCTGAGCTGCATGGTCGAGAGCCTAGGCGAACATACGTTCGCACGCCAGCTCGCGTCGCTCCGCTCCGGGCCGTCGGCCGACGCCGAGCAGGTCACGCAAGCGCTTCCAGGCGAGCCGCTGCGGGTGCTCGAGGACGACGGCGAGTGGGTTCGCGTCGAGACCGCGTACGGATATCGGGGCTGGGTGCGGCGCGAACATCTGGGAGGCGACGGCGACGCCGACTGGCTCCGGCCGGTCGCCGCCGAGCCCGTCGAGCACGCGCGAACGCTGCTCGGCACGCGCTACGAGTGGGGCGGAATGACCTCGGCCGGGATCGACTGCTCGGGCCTCGTCCACATGGCGTTTCGGGCATGCGGGAGCCTCGTGCCGCGCGACGCCGACCAGCAGGAGGAGGCCGGCGAGCGGCTCTCGGAGCCCGATCTTCGCGCCGGCGACCTCGTGACGTACGGCCCACCGAACGGAGCCGACCACGTCGCGTTCTGGCTCGGCGGCGGACGCATCCTTCATGCAACGGGGCGAGAAGGCGTCGACTGCGTCGTCGAGGAGGAGGAGCCGCCGGATCTGCGCGAGCGCCGGCGCTCGCTCGTCCGACTCGGCCCTCGCGGCGAGCGCTAGATTTCGCCGCTCGGGTGGAGCCGACCGCTTTTCCGAGGAGGATGACCGCGGTCGCGGCGGGCCTCCCGCTGCTTGCTCTCGTTCTCGTCGCCGGCTGCGGCAACTCCAAGCACGCGGCAACGTCGCTCGATCGGCACGGAGACCCCGCGCGCATGACGACCAGCGCAGCGACGACCACCACAGAGGCGAACCCGCGCGAGTTCCCCGAGTTCCGGATCGCGATGGACGAGGCGACGGACTATCTCGACCCTGGGCTCGCGGACACGACCGAGGGCTGGGGAGTCATGTGGAACGTGTACCTCCCGCTGCTCGGCTACCGCCATGTCAACGGGCCCGCCGGCGCCCGGCTCGTCCCCTATCTGGCCACCTCGCTGCCCCGCATCTCGCGCGACGGCCGCACGTACACCCTGACGCTGCGCAGCAACCTGAAGTACTCGAACGGCGCCGCTGTCGTAGCGAGCGACTTCAAGAAGGCGGTCGAGCGGGACTTCAAGCTCGACTCCCCGGGCGCGGCCTTCTTCCGGAACATCGTCGGGGCGCACGCGTTTGCGCGGCGGCCGGGGAAGGGCGGGA
Source organism: Thermoleophilia bacterium (assembly GCA_025928515.1). GTDB lineage: Bacteria > Actinomycetota > Thermoleophilia > Gaiellales > Gaiellaceae > Palsa-739. The sequence continues at coordinate 56,109 of JAICJI010000006.1, read as the reverse complement.
TTCCCGGCATCAAGGTCGACGATGCGACCGGGTCGATCGTGATTCATCTCGTTACGCCGCAGGCCGACTTCCCGAACGTCCTCGCGTCGGAGTTCGCCGCACCCGTGCCCGCCAACGCGCCCGACACGGATACTTCCCTCCATCCGCTGGCCGCGACCGGGCCGTACGAGATCACGAGCTACCAGCCGAAGTCGCAGATCGTCGAGCAGCGCAATCCGAACTTCCACGCGTGGCAATTCCACGGCGCCGTGCCCGCGGGCAATCCCGACCGTGTGACCTGGGACGTCGTCCCGAATGCGACCGTCGCGCTGCGGCGGGTGCTGAGCGGCAAGGACGACTGGATGAGCTACTACCAGGTGCCGAGCAAGCGGCTGCACGGCATCGAGCAGACACGCAAATGGCGCCTGAAGTTCTTCACGCCGCCGAACCTCATGTACTTCTTCATGAACACGAAGGTCCCGCCGTTCACGAGCCTCGAGGTGCGGCGGGCGGTGAACTACGCGATCTCACGCCGTTGGCTCAGGCGCCTCGCGGGCGGCCTTGCCCATACGACCGAGAACATCCTTCCGCCGGGCTATCCGGCCTTCCGTGCGCACAGCATGTACCGGCACGACCTGCGCAGGGCGAGGCGTCTCGTGCGCAAATCGGGCTACAGGGGCAAGCACGTCATCGTCTGGAACCATGACGTCCCGGGCGACCTGCCGTACACCGAGTACCTCGTCTCGGTGCTGAGGAGCATCGGCTTCCACGCCACCGCGAAGGTTGTGACCGCCGGCAGCTACTGGACGACGATCGGCAACGAGAATACGCGGGCGCAGATCGGCTTCGCGGACTGGGTCGAGGACTATCCGCATCCGCTCGACTGGTTCGGGCTCCTCGACGGCCGCGCCATCACGCCCGCGCACAACTCGAACTATGCGAACCTCGACGTCGGCTCGGTGAACCGCGAGATCGAAGCACTCACGCGCCCGACGAAGCTGACGCGCAAGGTCGACAGCAGCTGGGCGCGCCTCGACCGGAAGGTGATGCGACTCGCCCCGTGGGCACCGTTCCTCAATCAGGAGGAGACCGACTTCTTCAGCGCACGTGTCAAGCTCGGCTGTTACGTCAACAACGTCCTCTACGAGTTCGACTACGCCAGCATCTGTGTCAGCAAGAAATAGTGCGAATTGATAAGACTCCATCGTGGGCCATTCGGCCTATGTGCTGGGCCAGGCGGCCCAGCACGAACGTGCTCGCTACCCAGGAGGTGGGAGAGAGTTGAGGACGAAGCGAGTGAGGTCCGTCGCGGTCGCGGCGGTAGTCGCGGCGGGGCTCGCGCTGGTAGTGAGCGCCTGCGGCGGTGGTGGTGGTGGTGGCAACATCGGTGGAACGAGCACGTCGGGCTCCGGTGGCGGAGGCCTTTCCACGGCGACCTACCCCACGCTGAAGGTCGTCTGGGGAACCACTGACTACATGGATCCGGGCCTGTCGTATCGGCTCGAGTCGTGGCAGTTGTTCCAGGACACGTACCTGGGCCTCGTCTACAAGGCCCATGTCGGCTGCTTGTCGGGCAACTGCACCGAGATCAAGCCGGGTCTCGCGACGACGATCGGCACGGTCACCAACGGTGGCAAGTCCTACAAGTTCACGCTGCGCAAGGGGCTGAAGTATTCGGACGGGCAGCCCATCAAGGCCAGCGACTTCAAGAACACGATCATTCGTGACTTCAAGTTGAGCTCGCCGGGGATCGGCTTCTTCTCGAACATCGTCGGTGTCGACGCGTGCGAGAACAACCCGACGAAGTGCTCGGACATCTCGGGCATCGTGACGGACGACAAGGCCGGGACGATCGAGATCAACCTGAAGTCTCCTGAGTCCGACTTCGAATACGTCCTCTCGATCCCCTTCACCTCGGTCGTGCCGTCGAACACGCCGCAGAAGGACACCGAGAGCCCGCCTCCGGCGGCGAACGGGCCGTACTACATCGCGAGCTACAACCCGAGCAAGTCGTTCGTGATGAAGCGGAACCCGAACTGGAAGAAGAACGAGATCCCGGGGATGCCGAACGGTAATCCCGACGTGGTCAACGGCACGATGACCGACGACCAGGCCCAGGCGGCGCAGCTCACCGCCTCCGGTCAGGCCGAGTACGACGAGAACATCCTGCCGACCGACCAGCTCGCGCACTACAAGAACAAGTACCCGGACCAGCTCAAGTTCTGGACGACTCCGTCGACGTATTACTTCTTCATGAACTGGCGGCTGAAGCCGTTCAACAACTTGAAGGCGCGGCAGGCCGTGAACTATGCGATCAACCGCGAATCGCTCGTCAACCTGCGCGGTGGTCTCGGCGTGGCGACCTACAACTTCCTGCCCCCGAACTATCCGCAGTACAAGAAGCTCACCCCCGATCCGTTCCCGTACAACCTGACCAAGGCGAAGCAGCTCGTTCAGCAGTCGGGGATGGCCGGCCAGAAGGTCACCGTCTACACGATCTCCGACGTCGCGGTGGACCTGTCGACGGGCGAGTACCTGCAGGGCCAGCTGAACAAGATCGGCTTCAAGGCGACGCTCAAGCCGCTCGCCGGTGCGAACTACTTCACGATCGTGGGGAACCAGTCGACGAAGGCTCAGATCGGCTTCACCGACTGGTTCGAGGACTACCCGTATCCGTCGGACTGGTTCAACATCCTTCTGAACGGTGAGAACATCACGCAGGTGCACAACAACAACTACGGAAACGTCGACGACAAGGCGGTCAACAAGCAGATCGACACGCTCGACCACCTGCCTCCCTCGCAGGCGCTCGCCGCGAGCACCAACGCGAAGTGGGCGGCCGTCGACAAGACGTTGATGGTGAAGGACGCGGCGGTCGTGCCGTATCTCAACGGCATCCTGACCTCGTTCTTCTCATCGAAGCTCGACCCGAAGTGCGACGTCTTCGACGACAGCCAGGACGACGTCATCCAGTTCTGCCAGAAGTAATCGCTTGATGCCGGCGCGGCGGTGCAAACGCGCCGCCGCGCCGGCTTTGTTCTTCGCTCTGTGAATTAGGCTGCACAAACACCAGTGGCGACCACCGGCCAAGAGGAGTTCACTCTCGACACCGCTGCCGAGCTTGCGGCGGAAGAGGGTGGCGGACAGAAGATCGAAGGCAAGAGCCCGTGGGTCATCGCGGGCCGTCGCCTCCGGCGCAACCGCGTGGCCCTCGCCTCCTTTGCGGTGTTCATCCTCGTCGTCGTGTGCTGCCTGCTCGCTCCGGTCTACGTGTCGCACGTCTCGCACATCGGAGTGATCGACAACCGGAACGACGCGACGGTCATCGTGAACGGCAAGCCGGTCCGGGTCATCTCGAACAGTCACACGACGATCAAGAACGGAATCCCGACCATCGTCCCGGGCGGGATCCCGATCGGCCCGCAGTACTTCGCCGCGGGCGGCAAGTACATCCTCGGCGCCGACGAAGAAGGAAGGGACATCGCGACGCGCCTCCTCTATGGCGGGCGCAACTCGCTCTTCATCGGCGTCACGTCGGCGGCGGTCTGCACGGTCTTGTCGGTGATCCTCGCGCTGCTGGCGGGCTACTTCGGCGGGATCGTCGACTGGATCATCTCTCGGTTCTTCGACCTCATCTGGGCGTTCCCCGTCATCCTGCTGGCGATCGCGCTCGGCACGGCGTTAGAGGTGAACGGCCTCCACCAGGGGTTCCACGTATTCGGGAAGTTCATCGGGCTCAACCTCTCGGGCTCGAGCCTCTGGATCACGGTCTTCGTGATCGCGTTCGTGTTCGTCCCGTATATCGGCAGGCCGCTCCGCGGCCAGGTCCTTGCGCTGCGCAACCGCGAGTTCATCGAGGCTGCAACGGCCCAAGGTGCCGGATCGCCCCGCATCATGTTCACCGAGTTGCTGCCGAACATCGCTTCTTCGGTGCTCGTGCTCTTCACGCTCATCGTCGCGAACGCGATCCTCACAGAGGTCGGCCTCTCGTTCCTGGGCGCTGGTGTCAGAATCCCGAATCCATCCTGGGGGACGATGATCGAGGAGGGGCAGTCGTCGCTGGCTACCGCTCCGCAGATCAGCCTCTTCGCGGGCATCGCGATCATGATCACCGTGCTGGCGATCAACATCTTCGGCGACGGCTTGCGCGATGCGCTCGACCCGCGGGCCAAGATCAGGATCGAGCACTAGGTGGGCGCCTACATCATCCGGCGGATCTTCGGGATGCTGCTCGTGCTGCTCGCCGTCAGCTTCATCGTCTACCTGATCTTCATCGTCATCCCGGGCGGCGATCCCGCGCAGCGGATCGCCGGCAAGGTCGCGACCCCGGGGAACATCAGGGCGATCCGCCACAGCCTCGGGCTCGACCAAAACTTCATCTTTCAGTGGTGGCACATGTTGACGCTGCTGTTCACCGCGAAGCTCAAGTCCTACGCCAACCAGACGAACGTCGTGGATCAAATCAAGCAAGGGCTCCCGATCACGTTCTCGCTCTCGATCGGCGCGGCGATCATCTGGATGGGCTTCGGGATCCTGGTCGGGTTGATCTCGGCCGTCAAAGCCGGGCGGCTTTCGGATCGTGTGATCACGGCCCTCGCCCTGATCGGGATCTCGCTACCGGTGGCGTGGCTCGGTCTGGTGCTCCGCTATTTCTTCGCGGGCGAGCAGGGCACGCTGGCGTGGTTCCCGGACGGCGGCTATGTCGCACTGACTCAGAACCCGGTGCAGTGGTTCTACCACCTGCTGTTGCCGTGGTTCACGCTCGCCGTCCTCTTCATCGGCTTTTACGGGCGCGTGCTGCGCTCGAACATCCTCGACACGATCAACGAGGACTTCGTGCGCACCGCGAAGGCGAAAGGCCTGACGACTCGCCGGATCCTCGTCAAGCACGTCCTGCGTGCGTCGCTCATCCCGATCGTGACGCTGTTCGGCCTCGACTTCGCCTCCGTCCTCGGCGGCGGCGCGATCATCACCGAGACCGTCTACCAGATCCACGGCGTGGGCTGGTATGCGGCACAGTCGATCGGGTCCCAGGACCTTCCGCCGCTCATGGGCGTCACGTTGTTCGGCGCGATGTTCATCGTCGTCTTCACGCTGCTGGTCGACCTGGCGTACGCCTGGCTCGATCCGCGGATCAGGTTGACCTGATGGCCGAGCGGCTGCTCGAGGTCAACGACCTCAAGGTTCAGTTTGCGACCGAGGACGGGATCGTCCAGGCCGTGTCGGGGCTCTCGTTCGAGCTCGAGCGCGGCAAGGTGCTGGGGATCGTGGGCGAGTCGGGCTCGGGCAAGAGCGTGACCGCGATGACGCTGATGGGGCTGACGCGCGGCGTCAACGCACGCTTCGAGGGAGAGGTTCTCTACAAGGGCACCGATCTGCTCAAGGTCTCGGACGAGGCCATGCAGGACTATCGCGGCAACGAGCTCGGGATGATCTTCCAGGATCCGATGACCTCGCTGAACCCCGTCTACAAGATCGGCGACCAGATCGTCGAGGCGATCCAGGCACACGAGCGCGCGGACAAGCGGACAGCGCGGGCGCGCGCGATCGAGCTTCTGCGCCAGGTGGGAATTCCGAACCCCGACTCGCGCGTCGACGACTTCCCGCATCACTTCTCCGGCGGGATGCGGCAGCGCGCGATGATCGCGATGGCGCTGTCGTGCAACCCGGCGATTCTGATCGCGGACGAGCCGACGACTGCGCTCGACGTGACGATCCAGGCGCAGATCGTCGATCTCGTCGGCCGCCTCAAAGACGACTTCAACTCTGCCGTCATCTTCATCACGCACGACCTCGGCGTGATCGCGGAAATCGCGGACGAGATCATCGTCATGTACGCCGGCCGTGTCGTCGAACGCGGTTCGAAGCGGGACGTCTTCTACGACCCGCAGATGCCGTACACCTGGGGCCTGCTCGGATCGATTCCACGTCTCGACCGGCCGCGTCCCGACCGCCTGCACACGATCGAAGGAAGCCCGCCCTCGCTCATCAACCTGCCGGAGGGCTGCAAGTTCCGGCCGCGTTGCCCGCACGCGTTCGAGAAGTGCAAGCAGGAGCCGGGCCTGGAGAACCGCGTCGGAACGCCCGGGCATCTCGACCGTTGCTGGCTCGACACCGACTTCAAGCGCGACCACCGAGACGAGACGATCTCCGGCGGCTCGGCGGCTGCAGCGTGACGGCCCTCGAGGAGACGAACGGCTCCGGCGACGGCGCGCTTCTCTCGGTCAGCCACGTCAAGAAGTACTTCCCGATCCGGAAGGGCGTGCTGCAGCGCGAGGTGGCACATGTGCACGCGGTCGACGACGTGAGCTTCGCCGTTCGAGAAGGTGAGACTCTCGGCCTGGTCGGCGAGTCGGGCTGCGGGAAGTCGACGCTGGGCCGCACGATCGTGCGGCTGCTCGAGCCGACCGCCGGCGAGATCGTCTTCCAGGGAACGCCGATCCAGAATCTCGGGACCCGGCGCCTGCGCCCGCTCAGGCGCGAGATGCAGATGGTCTTCCAGGATCCCTACGCGTCGCTCAACCCGCGCAAGCGCGTCGGGACGATCGTGTCCGACCCGATGCGGATCCACGACCTCGGCACCCGCGCGGAGCAGAAGAAGCGCGTGGGCGAGATCCTCGAGACGGTCGGCCTGTCGCCGGAGCACTACAACCGCTTCCCGCACGAGTTCTCCGGTGGTCAGCGGCAGCGGATCGGGATCGCGCGTGCGCTCGCGTTGCGCCCGAAGCTGATCGTCGCCGACGAGCCTGTCTCAGCTCTCGATGTCTCGATCCAGTCGCAGATGTTGAACCTGCTCGACGACCTCCAGAACGAATTCCACCTCACGTTCATCTTCATCGCCCACGACCTCGGCGTCGTCCGCCACGTGAGCGACCGGATCGCGGTGATGTACCTCGGGAAGCTCGTGGAGCTCTCGCCGGCGGAGGAGCTCTACAAGCGGCCGATCATGCCGTACACCGAGGCGCTGCTCTCGGCGGTCCCGATCCCGGATCCCGATCTGGCCGAGAAGCGCGAACGGATCGTGCTCGAGGGCGACGTTCCGAGTCCGATCAATCCACCGAGCGGCTGTCGCTTCCATCCGCGGTGCCGGTATGCGACCGATGTGTGCCAGCAAATCGAGCCGCCGCTCGTCGACTACGGCAACGGCCACCTCGCCGCGTGCCATCACCCGCTCAACATCGATCAGGCCACGCTGCAGCAGGTTTCGGTCGCCGAGCGGCATACGCCGGCCGAAGCCGACGAGTCCGCCTTGCCGCAGGACACGTCGGGACGCTCGAATCCCTCGGCCGCGCCGAGTTCCGACACCCATTCGAGGTAGCCCAAGGCGCTAAAGCGCCCTGGATGGGGCGCCGATACCTCGAACGTGGACGCTGCCGAGCGCAAGGAGATCCTGAGCCGTTATCTGACGCATTCGCGTCGCTTCGAGGAAGTTGCGGCGCGGCGTCGCGGTACCGGCGGTGCCGACGTGATTCCGCTGCAGAGCCCGCTTCGCGAGCTCGAGCAGGAGCCGACCGGCCGTGAGATCGAGGTTCTGCAGCTCATTTCCGACGGCCTTGTGAACCGCGAGATCGGCCAGCGGCTGTTCCTTTCCGAGGAAACGGTCAAGTCGCACGTACGGCACCTGCTGGCGAAGCTGCAAGCGCGCTCGCGCGCGCATGCGGTCGCCGTTGGCTTCCGCCGCGGCCTGATCGGCTAGTCCACAGGCGCACTTTCCGCTGTGGACAAAGGAAAAGCAAAGCGCCGGGTGAAGATCACCCGGCGCCTATGAAACCGCCTATCCGCCTCCTAGCTCTTACTCGGATCCCCCGCAGGGGGGATGAGCAGACGCTGTGGATAACGGACTATTCGACGGCTCTACCAAGCCCTGGACTCACCAACCGCGCTAGCGCGGAGGACGAGACGCAAGAGTGAATGACGCATCGAGAACTCCGATCGATCGGGGACTGACGGCGACGCCAGCTTATACCCCTTTTGGGGGAGAAGCAAGGTTGAAACGCCTGGTCAATGGTCTAGTTAGCGCCGATCGTCGAAGTGTCGCGTGGGCGGCTGTTCTCTTTGCCTTGGCGGGCTCGGTAGCTGGACTCCTCCGGCTGCACGGCTATCCCCTCCCGCCGATCTGGGCGGCGGCCGTATTGGCCGGGCTTGCGGCGCTGGCGGAACGCCAGCGTATCGCCCTAACCGAGGGAACCCGCACCCAGAACTCCGTGTCGTTTCTCCCGCTCGTCTTCTCAGCGGTCGTATTCGGCCCCCTCGGAGCCTTTGTGATCGGAGCGGCCTCGAACGTCTTGGATCTACGAGACTCGGTCCTCAAATGGAGCGTATATACGCCGATCCGCGGACTCACCGCGGCTGCAGCGGGCTTTGCGGCCTGGACGCTGGTGCCGACGCCGACGAACTTCGTGCGATGCGTTCTTGCGAGTCTCGTCGCGTCAGTCGCTGATCTCGCGGTGAACTGGGTTTTCGTCGGCGTAACCGCCTGGGTGCGTGGGATGAACGTGCCTGAGGTTCTACGCGCCATCACGTCCGTCTCGTACCTCACAGTCCCGCTCTACGTCCCAGTCCTGGCGCTGTTCGTCTACGGCTACCACCGCTACTCCCTGTGGCTCGTGCTCGTCTTCTTCCTTCCGGCTTTCGCTGCCCAGCGCCTCCTGCAGCTCTACCAGCAGGAGAAGGTCGTAACTGAGGACCTTGCGCAGGCGAACGAAAGGCTACGCCGTGCGAGCCTTTCGTTCGCGACAGCTCTCGTCGCGACGCTCGACGCTAGAGACCAGTACACAGCTGGCCACTCGGCAGCCGTCGCGATCTATGCGAGAGACATTGCGAAGCGGATGGGACTCACCGAGGAGACGCAGGAGCTCGTCCACCTCTGCGGCCTCGTCCACGACATTGGCAAGATCGGCCTGCCTGCCGGCTTGCTGGAGAAGCCTGGCCCGCTGACGCTCGAAGAACGTCGGCAAATGGAGCAGCATTCCGAGATCGGCGAGAGGATTCTGCGCAACGTCGACGATTATTCTGAGATCGCCGACATTGTCCGGTCGCACCACGAGCGGATCGATGGGATGGGCTATCCGGACGGCCTGCCCGGCGACGAGATTCCGCTACTTGCGCGGATCATTGGTGTCGCTGACGCATACGACGCGATGACCTCGGATCGCCCGTACCGCGACGCGCTGCCGAGCCGAGTCGCTCGGATGCGTCTGGCGCAGGCGGTTGAGACGCAATTCGACACCGCGGTCGTCGCGGCCTTCGAGGCAATCCTGGCGGCAGCGGACGAGAACTACCGGTCCGGCCGGGGCCCCTCCTTTATGCGCGAGCGAGAGCAACTCGAGCAGAGCGGCGAGAACGTGCGAGTGGCACTAGACGTCGCCACGTAGAGCGCGCGCTGCCTCGAGCCGAGAACGGACACCGAGCTTCTCGTAGATGTGTTTAACGTGCACCTTCGTCGTCGAGAGGCTGATGAAGAGCACTCTCGCGATCTCATCGTTTGTCAGCCCTTGCGCTAAGAGTTCGTGAACTTCTCCCTCGCGTGGGCTGAGCTTTTGCTTCTGCCTAGCGGGCCGCGGGATACGAAGCCCCAATGAATTGGCAAGCGACGTGTCCCTCGAACGCTCGAGAAGCCTCGTCAGCCAGATTACTGTCTCTTGGCGGCGCGCAATGCGTTGCCCGAGCATCGGGTCCGCGCGGACGGCGATTAGGACGGTGTCCGCTGCCTCGGTTTCGATAGCCGCGTCGATGCACAAGTCAGCCCGCTCCAAGTGTTGGTGTCGGAGCGAGATCACGGCCTCGGCGAGAAGGAGTAGCGCGGTGGCTTCGATACTTCGCGCGCTCTCCGTCGACGATTTCGTCAGATGAGTGGGATCGTCGGTATCACCGACGATCGTGGCGAACAGAGCCTGCCAACCGGCGAACGCGGCTCGTGCGCAGCAGCTGCTGCGGTCATCGGGACCGAGCGATAACGCGTCCAATGCGCGTCGAGGATCGCGCAGACTCGCATACAGTCGCGCGCGCTGGATGGCGAGATTCCCGCGGAAGTAGCCTCCGGGATCGCCCTGGGTTTGGCGTTCGAGCATCGCCAGAGTTCGGTCGGCGAGCGTGAACCGCCGGAGCCCGATGTAGGCGTACGCCCGGTTCAGCTCAGCATAGGGGAGCGGGAACTCGATGCCGCAGCTTTCGGCGATGCTTGCGAGCTTGTCCGCGCTGGACAACGCCTCTTCATAACGGCTGGCTATCGAGAGGTCATAGCTGTAAAGACTCAACAACGCGGTGTGAGCGATGGGCTCATCCCCGTCTCGGGTCATCGTCAGAGCGGCACGGGCCGTGTCCAGCGCGGAACTCAGACCGCCTTCAACTTCCGCGAAGCTGAGCGAGCCATTGGCTGAGCGCAAGGCTTGCTTTACGCCTGGGCGCGTCGCCGCCTCGAAGTCGTCGAGACATCGGCGCTGCTCCGAGACGTCGCGCTCGTACGATGCGATGAACCGAACCCAGAGTGCGTCCTCGCTGGTTTCAAGCGTCATGGCCAGTTCGGCAGCCGATTTGGCATGTTGCATGGCGAGCTTCCGTCGGTCAGCGAGATGGGCTGATCGGCCAGCGACGAGGTGGGCGCGCGCGGCAAGGTCACCCGCAAGTGACCTGCTCGCCTGCGTGGCAAAGGCCAGGGCTGCGTCGAGCTCGTTCGCTCGCAAGAGCGCCTCGCTCTCCGCATAGTCGATGAGGCCGCCCGTGGCACATGCGGAGCGCGCCGCGGCCACCCATCGCTGCAGGCTGCTTGTGCGGCCCGCGCCAAGTAGGTCGTCCAGAGCCGCGCCGATCGCCGCGACGACGAAAGCCGAGTCTTCCACGATCTCGGCAACGCACAGCGCCTCGTCCCATCGCCGCCCCTCGAGCAAGCGTCGGCATCGCGACAAGAGCGTGCCCCGGGCTTTCGCACCCACCTCGGCGACACGCCGGATCAGCAGTTCCCTGAGTAGCGGATGGAGCGAAAGCGCTTTCCGGTCCGTCACCGCTATCAGTCCGCGGGCGACGGCGTCTTCGAGCAACCCATCACCCTCAGCGCCGAGAACGGAGCGCGCCACCTCGACGTCCGTTATCGACGCCACCGCCAGTAGCATCAGCGCTGCTTGCGTCTCCTCGGTAGCAGTCGCGAGCAACTCGCTTGCGAGGAAGTCGTAGAGCGTGTGCGAGAGGAGACGGCTCGACGTGAAGTCGACGTCGCCGCTCATCGCCGCGAGGCCGAGCACCGCGGGCCACCCTCCCGCAGTGCGCATCAGCCGCGCTCGTCCCGCGACCGCGCCCAGTGCAGCCAAGACTTGCGTCGCTTCCTCGTCGGTCATCTCGAGCTCGCTCACTCCGATCTCGAGGCCCTCGCCGTAGACCTGGAGCCGAGGCGTGAACCAATCGGGCCGCGTTCTCGTCGTGATCAGGAAGCGGATGGCGAGACCCTCGACGAGCATCGACAGGAGTTCCTCGGCCTCGTCGGTTTCGGCCGCCTCCCATTCGTCGACAACGAGGAGAACGCTTTGGTCCAGCGTCTCGAACGTCCGCAAGATCGCGCGACCCAGCGGCTTTGGACTCGGGTTGACAGACGCGATCGCCGCGACCTTGCCCGGCTCGCGCGGCAGCTCCGGTGCGATCGATGCGAGCAAGTCGTCGAGCTGAACCGCGAGCAGCGCAACGTCTCCCGAGGCTCGCGTCGTCCGGTACCACGCGACGCGGCCGGCCTGCCGCTGCGACCACTGGCGCGCAAGCGTCGTCTTGCCATAGCCGGCGGGAGCTGCGAGCACCGAGACTCGCGCGCCGCCTCCCTCTGCGAGTCGCGCGATCAGCCGCGGGCGCTCGATGATGTGGTCGAGCGCGGGCGAGGCCGCAGCTGTGATCGTCTCCACCATTCCCCTGCCGGACCCGCCGCCCGGTCGGGAGGACCCTACTCCTCCTTCATCTGTTCGTCACGTCTGCTGCAAGCGGGGGGCCCGCGCTCGGTGTAGGGCCCGAGCGCGGGTCGCCGTCAGCCCCCGGCGCCGGCTAGGACCGGCGCAAGCTCACGCGCGAGGGGGTCCTCGCCGGTGAGCGTCTTGAACGCGGCAGGAATCTGCCGCCGCCTCGGCACGCCGAGCTTCTGGCGCAGCACGTCGCAGTGCGCCTTAGCCGTTCTGGGCGAAATGCCGAGACGCTCTCCGACCTCGTCGTTCGAGCATCCGCGCGCGATCAGCACCACGATCTGGAGCTGGCGCTCGGTGAGGTCGGGCTTTGCCTGGTCGCTGCCTCTCATGTCCGGGCACGCTACGGCCCCAGCGGAGACGGAGCTATCGGCCGACGGGAGTATTCGGCTGGGCGGCATGTGCGCCGCCGACGAAGCTCGCCTCGTGCCCGCGCGTGTTCGCCTCGGTCAGCTCGTCCTGCGTCAGTGCGCCGATCCGCAGGAGCAGGTCGAACTCGTCGCGGAGGTGAGTGCGCATCATCTCCGGCCCGTCCGTCGCGATCGTGAAGAGGACGCCGTTGTCGACGAAGGTGCGGAAGACGTCGCGCACCGCCTCCTCGTCGGGCAGCGACTTCGTGAGGAGGTTCGAGGTCGGGCAGATCTCGAGGACGACCTCGCGGTCGCGCAGCTCCCGCATCAGCTCGGCGTCGCCGGCGGCGAGGATCCCGTGGCCGATCCGGTCAGGCCGCAGGAGCTCGAGCACCTCGCCGATCTCGGCGCGGCCCATCTCGGCTCCCTCCTCGCCGACGTGGATCGTGACCCCGAGCCCGGCAGCTCGGGCCTCCTCGACCATCGGCTGCACCTGCGCGTAGTCGTAGCGCGCGCCGCCCGGGCGCGGCCCGGCGATGTCGATGCCCACCACGCCGCGCGGAGCCCAGCGGATCGCCTTCTCGACGATGATCTCGTTCTGGTGCGGCGTGAAGGTCCGATCCATCATCAGGATCAGGCCGGCGCGCACGTGCGGGTACTCGAGGCTCGCGACGTCGAGGCCGCGGATCGCGGCGAGGATGATGTGGTCGAGGTCGCGCTCGCCGCCGCGGTTCCGCTTCATCGGGTTGAAGCGGAGCTCGAGCGTCGTGATCCCCTGTGAGCGGTACGCGCCGCCGATCGCGCCGTGCACAGACACCTCGACGGCGGCCGGGCTCGACTGGATCAGCTCCGTCCAGTGGTAGATCGCGTCGAGCGCGTCGAGGTCGGGCACCCCGCGCGGGTCGGACACGGTCACGAGGCGGTCGAAGTCCCAGAAGTCCTTGACCGGAAGCGCGATGCCCTGCCGGTGCGCGAGTGACCAGAGGGTGTCGGAGGAGACCGAGCCGCCGAGGTGAGTGTGCAGCTCGGCGAGACCCTGGCGTTCCATCGACCGATCTTACTCCCAGCCGACGACCGCCCACCGGCGGCGCACGAAGCGCGGGCCGAGGAGCGCAAGTCGTGCCGCGATGAGGACGTCGAGGGCCGCCCAGACGCCGATCACTCCCCAGCCGAGCGAGAGGGCGAGCGCAGCCAGGAGGACGAACAGCGCGCTCGCAGCGAGCATCGACCACATGAGGTAGCGCGTGTCGCCGGCGCCGATCAGGATCCCGTCGAGCGCGAAGACCGCGCCGCCGAGGGGTTGCATCGCCGCGAGGAACGGCCAGAGGAGTGCCGCCTGGTGGAGGACGTGCGGATCGTCGGTGAACGCGCGCGGGATCGCGTGTGAGAGCGGTGCGAGCACGACGGCGAAGACGAGCCCGATCACGACCGACCAGCCGATCATCCGGACCGCCGCCGCGTGCGCGCCGTCGGCGTCGCCTGCGCCGAGCATCCGGCCGATGATCACCTGGCCCGCGATGGCGAGCGCATCGAGGAGGAGCGCGAGCAGGACGAAGAGCTGGTAGGCGATCTGGTGCGCACCGATCTGCGCGTCCCCCATGCGCGCGAGCACGGAAGCGGCCACGAGGAACGAGGCATAGAGCGCCGCCGTGCGCACGAAGATCTGCCTCCCGATCCGGAAGAGCGGCTTCATCTCGGCGAGGCTCGGTCTGCGCGAAGGTGCGTGAGGACGCAGCAACTCGACGACGAACGCCATGCCCATGGCGGCTTGCGCGATCGCCGTTCCGGCCGCCGAGCCGGCGATCCCCCAGTGGAAGACGTAAACGAAGACGACCTCGAGCACGAGATTGACGCCGTTCGCCGCGACCACGATCTCGAGCGGCCGGCGCAGGTTCGAGACCCCGCGCAGGTAGCCCTGGCCCGCGAGAGCAATGAGCGCCGCAGGCAGTCCGAGCGCTGCGATCCGGAAATAGACGAGCGCGAAGTGTCCCGAGCGGCCGTGGCCGCCGAGGGCCGCGAGGAGCGGGGCGGCGACGACCTCGCAGCCGACGAGCAGCGCGAATCCGATTCCGACCGCAGTCCAAAGAGCCTGCGCCGCGAGCCGAGCCGCGTCCTCCTCCCGGCCTGCGCCCGTCGCCCGCGCGACCACTGCCGTCGTCCCGTACGTGAGGAAGTTGAAGATCGTGAACGAGCCCGCGAGCACCGTCCCCGCGAGGCCGAGCGCGGCGATCTGCGGCCGGCCGAGGTGGCCGACGATCCCGGTGTCGGCGAGGACGTACAGCGGCTCGGCCGCGAGCGCCCCGAGTGCCGGCAAGGCGAGGCGGAGGATCTCGCGGTCGTGGGAAGAGCGAATGCCCACAGGGCCGCCGACGATAATGGCCGCGATGGAGCGCCTTCCCTCGAGCCGTCTCCTGCGCGTGTTGGCCGGGATCCTCTTTCTCGCCGCGGTCGCCGCCTTGCTCTGGTGGAGACACGGCAGCTTCGCCGCAATCGGCCGCGCGTTCAGTGCGGTGCGCTGGGACTGGGTTGTCGTGGCGATCGCCCTCAACCTCGTGTCCGTGATCGCGCGCGTGCTCGCCTGGGCGACCGTCATCCACTCCGCGATGGAACCGCCGCGCCCACGCTTCTTGCTCGTCTTCTCGGCCTTCGGCGTGGGCCTGTTTGCGAACGCCGTCCTGCCCGGCCGCATCGGAGAGCTCGCGCGGGTCGCCGTGCTGACGCGGAAGATGCCTCGGCGGAAGGGAGCGTGGGCGACGCTCGTCGGCACGGTCTTCGCGCACCGAGTCTTCGACATCGTGCCGGTGCTGTTGCTGATCCTGTACGTCGTCCTCACCGCGAGCATCCCGACTTCGGCGCGGGCGAGCATGCTCGCGGTGATCGCTTTCGGAGTGGTGCTCTTTGCCTTCGCCTTCGTCACCGCGCGCCGCCCGACGGTCGTCTCCGTCGAAGGGCTCGGCCCGGTGCGCAGGTTGCTCGCGATGGGTCGCTCAGGGCTCGGCGTGATGCGCTCACCGGCCGGAGCAGCCGGGGCGATCCTCTTCCAGATCGGCGGCTGGACGTGCCAGATCTTCGCCGTCTACACCGCGATGCGCGCGTTCGGCATCCACTCGCCGCTGCCGGCGGCCGGGGTCGTCCTCCTTCTGATGAACGTCGTGACGATCTTCCCCTTCTGGCCCGGCAACGTCGGTCTCCTCCAGGTCGCGATCGCGTCGGCGCTCGTCGGCTACGGCGTCTCGTACGGCGTCGGCGTGGCCTACGGCTTCGGGTTGCAGGCGATCGAGGCGTCGGTCGGGATCGGGGTCGGGCTTCTCTTCCTCGCGCGTGAAGGGCTCTCGTTCGCGATGCTGCGGGTAATGCCCACCGCCGACCGGGCCGAGCTTCCGGGGAAGGACGCGACGGACGGAGAGGAGCGCGCGGCGGAGGGCGCGGCGACGAGCTAGGCGTCGGTCGCGGGAGCGGCGGCGGGCGGCCGTGACTGCTCCGCGCGACGGGCGAGCTCCTCGACCCGCCCCTCGGCGGCGTCGAGCATCGTGCGGCAGAACGCGTAGAGCTCTTCGCCGCGCTCCCACAGCTTCAACGCCTCGTCGAGCGGTACCTGTCCGCGTTCGAGCCGCTCGACGATCTGCTCGAGTTCTGCCTGCGCGTGCTCGAACGTCGGCTCCGCCGGCTCGGTCACGGTCTCACCTCCTCGACACGTGCGCCGATTCCACCGTCGGCGAGCGTGACGTCGACACGCTCACCCGGGGAGACGAGCGCGGCGGAAGAGACGACCTCCCCCGACTCCGTCCGGACGATCGCATACCCTCGCTCGAGTGTTTGCACAGGTGACAACGCAGCGAGCTTCGCCGCGGTCTTGTCGAGCCCCGCCCGCTTCCGCTCGACCGCGAGCGCGGGAGCCAGCACCAGCCGCTCCCGCGCGCGCTCGAGACGCGAGCGCTCACGTTCCACGGTTGCGCGTGGTCGAGCACGCAACCGTTCGGCCGAGCGGGCGAGCCGCAGCCGATCGCGTTCGAGTGAACGCGTGACGTTGCGCCCGAGCGCGTCGCGGGCGCGGTCGAGCCTGCCGCACAACTCAGTCAGCTCCGGCACGACGAGCTTCCCTGCCGCCGTGGGCGTCGAGGCGCGGACGTCCGCCGCGAGGTCGCACAGCGGCGTGTCCTGCTCGTGGCCGACGGCCGAGACGACCGGCACCGGGCACTCGGCGACAGCACGCACGACGCGCTCGTCGCTGAAGGGGAGGAGATCCTCGAAGCTCCCTCCGCCACGCGTCAGAACGATGACGTCGACGTTCGGATGCTCACAGAGCGCGCCGATCGCAGCGACGATCTCGCCCGCGGCGCGCGGACCCTGCACGTACGTCTCGGCAACGAGGACGGACGCCGGCGGGAAGCGCGAGCAGATCGTCGTCACGACATCGCGCTTGGCGGCTGCGTCGTTCCCGGTCACGACCCCGATCCGGCGCGGCAGGAAGGGCAACGGCCGCTTGCGCTCGTCGGCGAAGAGCCCCTCGGCGGCGAGGGTCGCCTTCAGGCGCTCGAGCGAGGCGAGATGAGCTCCGGCGCCGAACCGCTCGATCGTGAGTGCTCGAAGCTTGAACTCGGCGCGCTGCTCGTACAACTCGGGCCTGCCGAACACGTGCACCCGCTCGCCGTCGGAGAGGTCGAGCCGCAGCGCGTCGAACCTCCCGCGAGCCATGGTCACTCCGACGGACGAGCCGTCGGCCGGATCCTTGAGCGTGAAGAAGACCGTCGCCCACCGCTCGTGCCGGCGGAGCTCGGTCACCTCGCCTTCGACCCAAAGGGTCGGCAGCCGCGAGAGCCACTGTCCGACTCCTCGGTTGAACGCGGCGACCGAGTAGACGGTGCGGTCGTCGTACGGCAGCGCCTCGACCTTCGCCATCGGCCCAGCGTACTCGCGCCCTGCGGCGCAGACGACGGCTAGAGGAGGATCTCGGCCGCGGTCTCGGGCTCGCAGCCCTGGCCGAGCATCTCGCAGGCGATATGGAGGTCGGCCTCGCTGACGGCGAGCCGTTCGGCGAGCGAGAGCGGGTAGCCGGCCTCGATCAGGACGTGGAGGCGCCAGCTCTCCACCTTCGACCGCTCGTCGATCAGGGGCTCGAGGATTTCAATCGTCGTCTCGCTCATGGCCACACCAGGTTCGTGCTGCTACCGACGAACCCTCCCGGGCTTTGTTAGGCGAACTTTTTGTAAGGAACGGGGCTCAGGAGCCGCGCACGGCGGCACCGGAAGGCAGCCGGCGGAGGAGCTCCTGCAGGCGCGCCTC
Source organism: Thermoleophilia bacterium (assembly GCA_025928515.1). GTDB lineage: Bacteria > Actinomycetota > Thermoleophilia > Gaiellales > Gaiellaceae > Palsa-739. The sequence continues at coordinate 38,564 of JAICJI010000006.1, read as the reverse complement.
GAGCACACCACGCTCCGCTTCGACGTCGGCGCGGAGGTCGTCCATCCGCCGTCGTATTTCGGCTTCGAGCTCGCCGAGCCGTAGGTCGTGCCCGGCGACGAGCTCGTCCTGTCGCCGCTCCAGCTCCTTCGAGACGGCCGAGACTCGGTGCTCCAGCCGCTGCGCGCCGGCGTCCCCGACGTGCGCCAACCGCTCGGCGAGCACCGTCTCCGCCTCGCGCGCGAAGCTGCTGACGGAGCGCTCGAGCTCGCGTGCAAGGCGCTTGGCTGCATCTTCCCGCGCGCTCTTCACCAGCGTCCCGAACCGCAGAGCAGCCTCGTCCGCGTGCGATGCCACCGCGCGGTCGACGGCGCGTTCGAGCTGCTCGACCTGACGGCGAGAGAGATCCTCGAACCCTGCGCGCACGCGCTGTACGGCCTCCGCCTCCTCACGCTGCGCCTGCTCGAGCAGCTCACGCTCACGCCGCGCCATTCGACTCTCGAGCTCGTGGAGCGCCCGGCGACGATCCGCCGAGTGTGCTTCGAGCTCGGCGCGGACGGCGTTGAGCGAATCGTCGACCGTGCGGGTGAGCTCTGCGCGCAGTCGCGCCACGCCTGCGCGCTGCTCCTCGCTCTCGGCCGAGAGCCGCTCGGCGTCCGCAGTCAGCCGCAGCTCGATCTCGCGGAGCAGCTGCTGCTGTCGCTGCTCGAGCTCGGCGATCCGCGACTTCGTCGCCTCGGTGATGCGGTCGAGGTCCTGCGACCACTCGGCGAGGCGCTGCTCGGTCTGCGCCTGAACCTGGTTCAGCTTGTCGCCGAGAGCCGCGGTTGCGTCGTGCTCCCGCTGAGCGACCACCGTTCGGCGCTCCTCCGCGATCTGCCGCTCCTGCTCCTCGAGGAGCGAGCGCGAATCGGCGCGGGCGCGCGCGAGGGTCAGCTCCATCTCCTTGCCGAGCCCGGTCTTCTCCCGCTCGACGAGCGCGAGGAGGCCCGTCTGCGCCTCGGCGAGCTGGGCGTCGATCGCGCCGACGCGAAGCAGTGCCCGGCGGAGGAGAAGCGCGGCTCCGGCGGCGAGGGTACAGACCGTCAGCCCGCCCGCGGCGACCGCCAGCGGCCGGTCGTGACGGAGGGCGAACGCGACCCAGACGCCGACAGCAGCTGCCGCGTCGACCACGGTGACGGACGCGAGCAACGCCGTCGGCCCGCGGCGAAGTGCGGCACCGGCCAGCGCGAGCGCCGCGAGCACGACGCCGCCGGCGAAGATGAGATCGGCGATCGTCGTCAGCGCCACCGTCCTGAGTGTAGGGCCTAAGTCGCGCGCAGAAGAAGAAGCGCGGCTGCGATGAGCACGCTCGAGACCGCGAGTGCCTTGAGCGCCGCTTCGGGCACCGCCGCCAGCGCATCGGCGTCGAGCGGCAGGGTCGTGCCGTCGTCGAGCTGCGCGGTTCCTTCGATCGCGACGACGCGACGACGGACGAGCCGGACCGGTGTCGAGAGCTTTCGCTGCGCCCAGCTCGAGGCGAACGCGTATGCCGCGGCTGCGATGGCGACGCCGTGGAGCGTCCGGGCCGAGGCGAAATACGCCGTCAGCACCGGAAACGCACCCCACGCTGCCGGGAACCACAGCCCGCCGTGGAAGGAGCCCCCGAACAGCTCGAGGTTGTACGCGACGACGAGAAACGCCCCCACGGCAACGAAGACGAGGAGCCACAACGTGCGCGAGACCGCAACTGCGATGCCGATCGCGGACGCGGCGGAGATCGAGACGACGGCGAGCGTCGCGAGCATAGGGATGGAGATGCGCGTCTGGAGCGGCCTCCCGCGCATCTCGTCGAGCGCGTGCGCGCCGACGCCCATCGCGAGCGCGAACGCGAGCGTCGTCCAGCCGAGCAGCGTCCAGTCCATCCGCGGCGCGAGCGTCGCACCGACCGCTACGTACGAGAGGTGCCAGAGCGTGTACGGCGGGTGGAGGAGCGTGACGTAGTCGCGCCAGCCGCCGGGGCGCAGCGCGTAGAACGCCGGCCGCGGGCGTGCTGCCGTCACGCGCGCCGTCCCCACACGACGATCCCACCGCCGACGCTCATGCGCCGCGCCTGGACGTCGTCGATCCCTGCCTCGCGCCACGCGTCGAGCAGGCGCGGCTCCGGCCAGTGCCGCCAGAAATCCCGGATGCTCGGGCCGAGAAAACGGCCGACGCCGCCCCAGCCCGGGGAGACGAGCGCGCCGGCCGTCGGCAGCCCGACCCGGACATAGAGCTCCCAGAGCGGACGCCAGCCGCCGCGCGGCAGCCCGAACTCGAGCATCGCGAGCGTCCCGCCGGGCTGGACGAGGCGCGCAAGCTCGCGCAGCGTCGCGGGCACGTCGTCGACGTAGCGGAGGAGATAGGTGAAGGTGACGGCGTCGAACTCGGCGTCGCCGAACGGCAGGACTTCGGCGCGACCCTCGCGCAGCTCGATCCGGTCGCCCAGGTTCGCGTGTGCCACTCGCTCGCGGCCCGCGGCCAGCATCTCGAAGCTCTGGTCGACGCCGACGATCGTGCGATCGGCCTCCGCGCGTGCGAGCTCGATCGCCACGGCCGCGGTGCCGCTGGCGACGTCGAGCACACGGTGGGCGTCGGCTGGGACCCGCGAGACGAGGAACGAGCGCCAGCGCGGGTCCTGGCCGAACGACAGGAGCCGCGCGTAGCGGTCGTACGTCGGGCCGAGCGGCGCGAACAGCTCGCGCGCGTGGCGCGTGCGGGCAGAGGCCTCCACGCCCCTATTCTGGCCACATGACGGTCGTGGAGGACGTCGGGCGCATCGCGAGCGCAGCCGGAGCCTTCGCGGAGCCGGGAGAGGAGCTCGCCGGAGTGCTCGCGGCCGAGACGCTCGGCCGGCGCGTCTATCTCTGCGTTTTCGAGTCGGCGGAGGGTCACGCGTGGCTCGCGCTGGACGCCGATGGACAGCCGCTGACCGACCTGCGGCTCGTACGGGAGGCCGCATCACTGGCGGCGCTCTGCGAGGTCGCGGAGGAATCCGCCGGCGGCGGCCACCTGCCCGAGCTTCGGGCCAGGCTGGCCGAGCTTCGCGAGACGGACAACCCGGAGGGCATCGAGGAGGCAAAGGCGGCTGCGGCCGCCCTGGCCGAGACGCTCCGGCCGGAGCCGCGCGTGGCGAGCGGTGCGTATCTCGACGCGCTCGGCACCGCCTCGCATCGGCTCGAGCAGGCGCTGGGCGAGAGCGGCGCGTCGCCCTTCGCCGCGGCCATGCAGTCAGCGCTCGGCGCGGTCGAGGCGCTCGGCGACGACGTCGAGCGCAACTACAAGCTGCCGCTCGTCTAGCGCGCGTCCCAGAGACGCCAGCGCCGGGACCTGGTCCGTGCCAGGAACGCCGTGCCGGCGGCGTACATCGCGCTCTCCGACTCTGGAACATAGAACTGTACGACCCACGACGCCGTTGCCACTCGGGAACCGCAAGCTTGGGCAGCCTCGCGGAAGTACCGCGTATGAGACGCGACTGCGAACACGGCCGTCACGTCGTAGGTGGCAGGCGTCAGCTTGACGACGCCGTTCTGATTGACCCACGCGTCGCGATATGCGGCTGGGATCTGACGCCGCGCGGCCTCGACCACGTCCTCGATCGTGCGGTCCGGTCCGCGGCTCGTCCGAAGATAGACGTGCCTAGGGCAGCTGTGGCGTGCCGTGGAACTTGCGCTGCTCGGCTTGGCTGATGTGAGCACAAATGCGGTGATCGCTCCCGCAACCGCGAACAGAGCAGCTGCATAGACGCCGAGACGGATCACGTCGACTGGAAGCTACTCGCTACCCTTGCCGCATGGAAGGCGGAGGATTTGGATTCCCGTTCGGGGGCGACCCCGAGGATCTGATGCGTGGGCTGCGCGAGTTCGCCGAGCAACAGGCCGAGAGCGTCCAAGAGGCACAGCGCGAGCAGTTCGCCACGCTCACGCTCAACACGGCGGTCGAGTTGACCGCCGCCGCGCTGCAGCAGGTGCAGCCGACGGGCGGCGTCGACGAGCAGGCGATCGCGCTCCGCGACGCGATGCGCGTCCTCTTCCCCGAGGCGGTGGCGCTCGTCAGCGCCGCCCGCCAGGGGTTCATGCGCGAATAGCTTCGGCGACCGCGCGTAGAATCGCCGCGCCCGTGTCGCTGCTCGACTCCGCCATCGTCCGCCTCCTGCCGGCGGTGCCGAAGCCCGTGGTGCAGTTGTTCTCCTCGCGGTACATCGCCGGCGCGACGCTCGCCGAGGCGATCGACTGCGTGCGCGAGCTCAACGCCGGCGGGAAGATGGCGACGGTCGACGTCCTCGGGGAAGAGATCACGCGCGAAGAGGAAACACGCGCGATCGCCCAGGCGTATCGCGACGTGTTCGCCGCGATCGACAAGGCGGCGCTCGACTCGAACGTGAGCGTCAAGCTCACCGCGCTCGGGCTCGGCCTTTCGTACGAGCTCTGCCGCGAGAACCTCCTCGACGTCGTCCGCACCGCAGCCGGTTACGGCAACTTCGTGCGGATCGACATGGAGGACTCGTCCACCACAGACGACACGCTCCGGCTGTATCGGGAGCTGCGCGAGGCCGGCCATGAGAACCTCGGTGTCGTCCTCCAGGCGCGGCTGCGGCGCACGCTCGACGACGTCCGTGCGCTCGCAGACCTGCAGCCGAGCGTCCGGCTCTGCAAGGGCATCTACCTCGAGCCGGGCACGATCGCGTTCGTCGACTACGAGGCGGTGCGGGCGAACTTCCTCACGTGCCTCGACGCGCTGCTCGACGCCGGTTGCTACGTCGGCGTCGCGACGCACGACGAGTGGTTGATCGGGGAGGCGCCCGCGCGGATCTCGCAGCGCGGGCTCGGGCCCCTCGACTACGAGCTCCAGATGCTGCTCGGCGTGCGCGAGGAGCGGCGCGACGCGCTCGTCGCCGAGGGGCACAGGCTGCGCGTCTACGTCCCGTTCGGCGAGCACTGGTACGCCTACTCTCTGCGGCGGCTGCAGGAGAATCCGGCCATGGCCGGGACGATCGCGCGCGCGACTGCCGGGCGTGTGCTCAGGCTCGGTTCGCAGTGATCTGGGCGCGCGCCGAGGGCTGTCGCGTCACGCTCGCCGACGGGCGCGAGCTGCTCGACCTGACGGGCGGCTTCGGCGTCGCGGCGCTCGGGCATCGGAATCCGAGGATCCTCGAGGCCTGGCGCGAGCAAGAGGTGGTGCACGCCCTCGGAGATCTCGCCGACGCCGAGGTGACGGTGCGGCTGCGGGAGACACTTCCCCGGCCGGCGAAGCTCGGCGTGACCGGAGAGGACGCGATCGAGATCGCGCTCCGGACCGCGCTGCTCGCGACGGGGAAGCCCGGCATCGTCGCGTTCGACGGTGCGTACCACGGCACGGGGCTGCTCGCGCTCGCGGCGACGGGGCTCGAGCCCTTCCGCGAGCCGTTCGCGCCGTGGCTGCCGGGGCCTGTTCACCGGCGAGCCTACGGCGAGGATCCGGGGGCGCTGCCGGGGGACGCAGGTTGCGTGATCGTCGAACCGGTGCAGGGACGAGCCGGGTCGCGCGTGCCGGGCGACCGGTTCCTCGAGACGCTGCGCCGGCGGTGCGACGAGGCCGGGGCGCTGCTCGTCGTCGACTCGATCTTCTGCGGCCTCGGGCGGGTGGGCGAGATGTGGCCCGGCGACGAGGTCGCGGACGTGCTTTGTGTCGGCAAGGCGCTGGGCGGTGGCCTGCCGCTCTCGGCGGCGCTGTTCTATCGCGACGGCCTCGAGGAGGTCTGGGAGCTCGGCCCCGAGGACGTCTACACGCACACGCACACCGGGAGCCCGCTCGCGTGCGCCGCGGCCCTCGTCGTGCTCGAGGAGGTGCCTCGCCTGCTCGATCGTGTGCACGAAGCAGGCGAGCGGTTCGAGCAGGCGGGGTGGCACGGCCGCGGCATCCTTCGGGCATGCGCAGGCAGCATGGACGAAGCCTTGGAGCGTGGCGTCCTCGTCGTCCCCGCCGGACTTGACGGGTCCCTGATCCAGGCGACGCCGCCGTTGACGATCAGCAACACCGAGCTCGACGAAGCGTTCGAGCGACTGGCCTAAGCAGGGCTGCTGCGGCCTAGGCCGCGCGGCGCGCGTAGAGGAGAAACGTCGCTGGGATGCGGCGGTCGTGGCGGCGGCGCGAGGTGCCGCCCGGGTACTCCTCCAGCGCCTTGACGTGCAGCCCGGCGCGGGCGAGCGCGCTCACGACCTGTCCCATCCGCCACAGGCGATCGGGATCGCCGGGGTCGCGGAAGTAGTCGCTGCGCCAACGGAGCAGCCCGTCGACGCAGTCGGCGATGGGGTGGTCGTCGAAGACGAGCAGCTCGCCGTTCTCGCGCAGTGCGGCTCCCATCCCGGCCGCCCAGCCGTCGAGGTCGCTCAGCCCGTCGAGGACGCCCTCGCCCGAGTAGACGAGGTCGAAGCGGCCGCGTCGCAACTGGCGCGGCAGCGACTGCGGATCGCCGTCGACCCAGAGGATCTTCGGCCATCGCTCGCGCGCCGTCTCGAGCGCCGCCGTTCGCGGATCGACTCCCGTGGCCACGGCGCCGAGTTCCGCCAGCGCCGCCGTCGCCTCGCCTGTCCCGCACAGGAGGTGCAGGACGCGCTTGCCCTTCAGGTCGCCGAGCGTGCGCTGGACGAACGCCGGCAGCGAGACCGGCTCGGCGCGAGCGCGGTGCGCGGTCTCCCAGGCTCGGAGGTTCTCCTCGGTCGGCTCCATCGGCGGCCTACGCCCCGAGGGAGTAGCCGCCGTCCACGACGAGCGTCTGGCCGCAGATCATCGCCGCGTCCGGCGAGCAGAGGAAGGAGACGGCCGCCGCGACGTCGTCCGGCTCGACGAGCCGCCCGGCCGGTGTCCGCTTCACCGACCCAAGCATCTGCTCCTTGTTCGGGAACCAGTCGAGCGCTTCGGTCTCGACGACGCCCGCCGAGACGCAGTTGACGTGGATGCCACGCGGTGCGAGGTCGACCGCGAGGTAGCGGACGACCGACTCGAGCGCCGCCTTCGACGTCCCGACGAGGACGTAGTTCGGCAGCACCCGCTGCGAGCCGAGGCTCGAGATGGCCAGGATCGCGCCACCCTCGTCCATCGAGGGCGCGGTTGCGCGCGCGAGGGAGAGGAGCGCCCGCGCGTTCGCGGCCAGCGTCCAGTCCCAGTGCTTGTCCTCGGTCTCGAGCGCGGGGCGGATCACGCCCGTCGCCGCGTTGTGGACGACGACGCGGTACGGGCCGTGCGACGCAAGCTCGTCGACGGTGCGCGCGTCGGCGACGTTGCCACGCACGAGCACCGGCTCTGCGCCTGCTTCGCGGACGAGCGCCGCCGCCTCCTCAGCCGCCTTGTCGTTGCGCATGTAGCCGAGCACCGCGCGGGAAGCTCCGTCCGCCACGAGCCGGAGCGCGATCGCCCGGCCGATCCCTCGCGTTCCTCCGGTGACGAGCACGGAGGCGCCTTGGAGGCTCATCGCCGGGGGAGTGGTGCGTCGGCAGGCGCCGAGCTGGGCAACTCGCTCCAGCCGGGGCGCGTGCGCGGCTCGCGGCGGCTGTCCTCCGCCTTCGAGGAAGCATGGCCGAGCCGGTCGAGCAGCTGGATCTTCTCCTCCGCGTACTGCCGCACCCGGTGCTCCTCGGGCAGGTCGAGGACGAGCTCGCGCACGCGCGCGCGGAGCTGGTACGCGAAGTGCGGCGTCGCGGGCCCGACGAGGTCGTCGACGTCGCTGAAGGTCGGCTCCGGCATCGCAGCGGAGCGTAACGGAGGTAGCTTCGCGGACGTGCGCCGACCTTCCGCCGTGGATGCCATGTTGCTCGGCGCCGTCCTGCTGTGGGCGCTCAACGTCACCGTCACGAAGTACATGCTCGAGCACGGTTGGCTGCCGCTCGCCTACGCGACGATCCGTTACTTCGCCGCGATCGCCCTCTTCTGGATCTACACCTGGTGGCGCGAAGGGTCGCTGCGCATCGCCCGCGCTGACTGGATCTACGTCGGCATCGCGGCGGGGATGATCTTCGTCAACCAGCTGTGCTTCGTCTACAGCCTGGAGTTCGCCCACGCCTCGACTGTCTCGCTGCTCTTTGGCTCCTGCCCGATGTTCGTCGGGCTGATCTCGATCGTCTTCCTGCGGTCGGACCTGGAGAGCTCGTTCTGGATCGGAGCAGGGCTGACCTTCGCGGGCGTTGCGTTGATCGCGACCGGCGCCGGCGGCGGGCTCGTCTCGGGCTGGAGAGGGGATCTGCTCTCGATCGCGCTCGCGATCACGTGGGCGGCGTACACGATCGCCATCGCCCCGCTGATGCGGCGGTACTCGCCCTACCGGATCAGTGCCCTTGTGCTCGCGCTCGGCTGGGCACCGCTCGCACTCGTGAGCGTCCCGCAGATTGCGCGCCAGGACTTCGCCTTCTCCGGGACCGTCTGGCTCGGGTTTGCCTACGCAGTCGTCGGCCCGCTCTTCCTCACGAACATCCTCTGGTTCACCGCGGTCGACCGGGTAGGCGCCGCGCGTGCCTCGATCTTCAACAACATGCAGCCGTTCTTCGGAGTGCTTTTCGCGCTCCTGATCCTCTCCGAGTCGCTGCACGCGCTCGAGATCGTCGGCGGTGTCCTCATCTTCGCCGGCATCTATCTCGAGCGTCGGTTGCGGCAACCGGTGGTCTCGCCCGCTGAATGAGCGAGCCGTCCTCGGCTCGGACTAGAGGCATAATCGGGACATGGCCGAAGACTTCATGCCGCTGCTGGGCTGGGATCACGTCGAGCTCTGGGTCGGCAACGCAAAGCAAGCCGCGTACTTCTACGAGCACGCGATGGGCTTCACCCGTACCGCGTATGCCGGGCCGGAGACGGGAGTCCGCGACCGCGCCTCCTACGTCCTCGAGCAGGGGGACGTCCGCTTCGTCGTCACGAGCGCGTTGCGCGAGGAGCACGAGATCACGAAGCACTGCGCGCGGCACGGCGACGGTGTCCGCGACATCTCGCTAACCGTCCCCGACGCGACGCAGGCCTACCGCGAGGCCGTTTCGCGCGGCGCCCGCAGCGTGATGGAGCCGAAGCGCGACGAGGACGAGTTCGGCGCAGTGGAGCTCTCGGCGATCGCGACGTACGGCGACACGATCCACACGTTCGTCAACCGCTCCGACTATGCGGGGCCGTTCCTGCCCGGCTACGTGTCGGTCGCGAAGAACGGCCACGCCGACCCCGGCGTCGGTCTCCTCAACATCGACCACGTCGTCGGCAACGTCGAGCTCGGCCGGATGAACCACTGGGTCGAGTTCTACGAGCGCGTCTTCGGGATGACGAACATCCTCCACTTCGGCGACGACCAGATCCAGACCGAGTACTCGGCTCTGATGTCGAAGGTCATGTCGGACGGCTCGGGCAAGGTCAAGTTCCCGATCAACGAGCCCGCCGAGGGCAAGCGCAAGAGCCAGATCGAGGAGTACGTCGAGTTCTACGGCGGTGCCGGCGCGCAGCACATCGCGCTCGCGTCGAAGGACATCGTCGGCACGGTCGAGGCGATGAAGGAGCGCGGCTTCCTGTTCCTCGACACGCCCGACTCGTACTACGACGAGGCACCGGGTCGCGTCGGCGAGATCGCGGAGGAGTGGCCGATCCTGCAGGAGCACAAGATCCTCGTCGACCGCGACGACGACGGATACCTGCTCCAGATCTTTACGAAGACGGCGCAGGACCGGCCGACGGTCTTCTTCGAGGTGATCGAACGGCACGGCGCGACGACGTTCGGTGAGGGCAACTTCAAGGCGCTGTTCGAGGCGATCGAGCGCGAGCAGGCCTTGCGCGGCAACCTCTAGGAGCTCCTCACGGACCTCTTCGACGACGCGAGGGCTGCGAGCCGGCAGGCGCGCTCGCTGCGCCGCGTCGGCCATCGCCCGTTCCCGCTGCCCGACAGCCGCTGGACACTGGGCCAGACCTGGGAGCACACGTTCTGGGCGCACTGGCCGGTGGCGAAGGCCGAGCTCCGTCAGCGTGTGCCCGACGAGCTCGAGATCGAGGAGCACGACGGCAGCGCCTGGCTCGGGATCCAGTTCTTCCGCGTGCGTGCGCTGCGGGCTCGTGGCGCGCTGCCGGTGCCGGGCATCTCGTCCTTCCTGCAGCTCAACGTCCGGACGTACGTCCGCGGCCCCGACGGCCTCCCCGGCGTCTGGTTCTTCAGCATCGACGCCTCGAGTCGCCTCGCGGCGCTCGGCGTGCGCCGGATCTACCGCGTGCCTGCGTTCTACGCGCGGATGACGCTGGAGCCGGCCGGCGACTGGCAGGAGACGGAGTGCGTGAGGATCGGCCAGCCGGGCCGCGTCTTCGCCGCGCGCTACCGGGCGACGGGCGAGACGTCCAAGACCGGGTCCGGCTCCCTCGAGTCGTTCTTAGCGGAGCGGTATCGCCTCTTCTCCGCCGACGCGAGCGCCGAGATCCACCACGATCCCTGGGTGCTGAGCCCCGCCGAGGCGGAGGTCGAGCTGGCCACGATCGTGCCGTTCGCGCTTCCCGGCACGCCGCGCTGCCACTTCGCGTTCCGGCAGGACGCGCTCATCTGGCCGCCGGAGCCGATCGGCGTCTAGGGGGCTGCGTACGCTTCCCGGCGTGGAAGCCCAGCGGAAAGCAGCGCTCTGGTCGGTCTTCGCTGCGCTTGCGCTGATCGCGCTGAAACTGGGCACGGGCCTGGCGACCCACAGCCTCGGGCTCGTCTCGGAAGCAGCGCACTCAGGCACGGATCTGATCGCAGCGCTCCTGACGTTCTTTGCGGTCGGCGTTGCGATCCGTCCCGCCGATCCCGGCCACCAGTACGGGCACGGGAAGGCCGAGCATCTCGCCGCGCTCGCCGAGGGCGCGATCCTCGTCATCGCGAGCGTCGTCATCGTCTGGCGGGCGATCGTGCGCCTCGTCGACGGCGGCACCTCAGTGCACGCCACCTGGTACGCGCTCGTCGTCGTCGCGATCGTGATCTGCATCGACGTCGCGCGGACGACGGCGTCGTGGCGTGCGGCCCGCGCCTACTCGAGCCCCGCGCTCGCGTCGAACGCGCTCCATTTCGGCAGCGACCTGGGCGGCTCGGTCGCCGTCCTCGTCGGCCTGCTGCTCGTGCGTTCCGGCTATCCGCGTGCTGATGCCGTGGCGGCGCTCCTCGTCGCCGCACTCGTTCTGGTCGCTGCGGCGCGCCTGATGCGGCGCAACGTGGACGTCCTCATGGATCGCGCTCCCGCGGCCGCAGAGGAGGCCGCGCGGAGGGCGATCGTCGACATGCGGCCCGCGGTGCAGCTGCGCCGTCTGCGCATGCGCCAGGCGGCCGGGCGGGTGTTCGCGGACGTCGTGATCGGCGTCGATTACGGAGCAGCTGTCGGCCAGGGGCACGCGGCGGCCGACCTCGTCGAGCGCGCGGTGCAGGCGGCTCTCCCGGAAGCGGACGTCGTCGTCCACGTCGAGCCGGCCGGCCCTGCGGACGCGGACGTGCGCGAGCGCGCGCACGCCGCGGCGCTCGACGTACCGCGCGTCCGCGAGGTGCACAACGTCTCGGTTCTCTCGGTCGAGAGCGGGACCCAGCTGTCGCTCCACCTCAAGTTGCCCGGCGGGCTCGCACTCGAGGAGGCGCACGCGATCGCCGAGCAGGTCGAGCGGGCGATCGAGCGGGCCGTTCCCGAGGTGTCGTCGGTGCAGACGCATCTCGAGCCGCTCGGCGAGCAGGCTGCGGGCACCGAGGTGGCAGGCGACGCAGCGACCGTGCGCCGCATCGTCCAGACAGAGCTGGGGGTCGATCCGGCCGACCTTCGCTTCGTCGACACGGACGAGGGTCTCGTCGCCTACCTCACGCTGCGGCTCGGCGCCGATACGCTCGCCGCCGCACACGCCGACGCGAGCAGGATCGAGGAGCTCATCCGCCGCGAGCGGCCGGAGATCGCCGACGTCGTCGTCCACACGGAGCCCCAATGAAGCTGTGCATGTTCTCGCCCCGCGACGTGCACCTGGAGCGCGGCTGGCCGGGGCGAATCGACGGCGACAGGGTGATCCAGCTGGCGGCGCAGACGCTGCAGGCGTTCTTCACAGGCGGCGGCCAGGCGCGCGAACACGCGGAGCATCCGCTCACGGACGTGGTCTTCCGTGCGCCGGTGCTCCATCCGCCGTCGGTGCGGATCTTCGACGACTCCGGCGATTTCGCCTTCGCCAACCCGGCGGCGATCAAGGCTGCGGACGAGGATCCCGGCGTTCCGGGAGCCGAGCCCGTCGAGCACATCGCCGCGGTCATCGGTGCCGACGGCACGATCGGCGGCTTCACGCCGCTCGTGGAATGGGTTGCGCCGCAGCTGCGGGGCGCGAAGCAACGCGACTTCGCGCTCACGCTCGGCCCGCTGGTGACGACGCCCGACGAGGACGTGCCGCCGGGAGTCGACTGGGAGCGGCTCGTCGCGCAGGCGGCCGAGAACACGAGCCTGTTCCCGGGAGACCTGATCGTTCGATGAGGGTCGCCGTCGTCGGCGCCGGAGTGATGGGCTGCGCGACCGCGTGGGCGCTCCGCGAACGCGGCGCCGAGGTGACCGTGCACGAGCAGTTCGACCTCGACCACCACCGCGGCTCGAGTCACGGCCGCACGCGCATTTTCCGCGTCGCGTATCCCGAGGCGGAGTGGGTGCGCTTCGCGCAGGACGCATATGCGGGCTGGCAGGAGCTCGATCCGAGCCTGCTCGGTCTCTACGGACTGCTCGAGCTCGCGCGCGACAGATCGCTCGCGTCGGCCCGCGCGCTGGCCGAATGCGGCGTGCCGTACCGGCTTCTTGACAGGGACAAGGCCAGGGAGCTCGGCGCGACGCTTCCGGATGGCTGGACCGCGCTGCACGTCGCCGACGCCGGCGTCGTGTTCGCCGATCGTGCGCGCCACGCGTTTCTCGAGGCGGCCGGCGTCGAGGTCGAGATGAACCGGCGAATCGTGTCGACCGACGAGCTCGACGCGGAGGTGGTCGTCGTCACCGCCGGCTCGTGGATCCGCGACCTCGTCCCGGATCTCCCGGTCAAGGTGACGCGCGAGACGGTCGCCTATTTCAAGCGCGAGGGCCCGCCGGTGCCGTCCATCGTCGATCTCAACGCCGCGACCGGCGGCCACGGGATGTACTCGCTCCACGACCCGGTGTACGGGCTCAAGGCAGGTGCGCACCACGCCGGCGCTGAGGCCGATCCCGGCACCGAGGCGCCGCCGGATCCCGCGATCGTCGAGCGCATCGCGTCGTGGGTCGGCGAGCGCTTCCCGGACGTTGACCCCGAGCCCGTCGAGGCGCAGACGTGCCTCTACACGACGACGGCGGACGAGGAGTTCATCCTCGAGCGGCGCGGCCGTGTCGTCATCGGCTCCGCCTGTTCGGGGCACGGCTTCAAGTTCGCGCCCGCGGTCGGGCGCAGGCTTGCTGAGCTCGCCCTGAGCTAGGCGATACGCTGTCGCCATGCCGTTCTACCAGCGCCTCGGCGACGTTCCGCGCAAGCGTCACGTCCAGTTCCGCGACAACGGGACCCTTCTCACCGAGGAGGTGATGGGCCTCGAGGGCTTCACCGGGAACGAGTCGATCCTGTACCACCTCCAGTCGCCCTGCCGCGTCATGGAGCTCGGAGGCTTCGACCCGATCGAGCGCGAGGAGTGGGTTCCCGAGCAGCACGGGCATCTGCATTTCAAGACGTTCGATACCGAGCCGAGCGGCGACGAGGTCACCGGGCGACGGCTCCTGATGTGGAACAACGACGTCGAGATCTCACTCTGCCGCCCGTCGGAGTCGATGGACTACTTCTTCCGCAACGGCGAAGGCGACGAGGTGATCTTCGTCCACGAGGGATCCGGCACGCTCGAGACCATCTTCGGCGACCTGCCCTACAAGGACGGCGACTACGTCGTCGTGCCGCGCGGTACGACGTACCGCTTCAGGCCCGAAGGCCTGCAGCGCTATCTCGTGTTCGAGACGCCTGGGCTGATCGAGATCCCGCGGCGGTACCGGAACCAGTACGGGCAGATGGTCGAGGGTGCGCCGTACTACCACCGCGACATCCACCCACCGACCGAGCTGCACACGGTGCGCGAGCGCGGCGAGTATCCGGTCAAGGTGCGGGTGCGCGGAGGCTACCAGACCTACGTCGTCGACTACCACCCCTTCGACGTCGTCGGCTGGGACGGTTACCTCTATCCGTGGACGTTCTCGATCCACGACTTCGAGCCGATCACCGGCCGCATCCACCAGCCGCCGCCGTCGCACCAGACGTTCGCGGGGCCGAACTTCGTGATCTGCTCGTTCTGCCCCCGTAAGCTCGACTTCGACCCGCAGGCGGTGCCGATCCCGTACCACCACTCGAATCTGCAGTCCGAGGAGATGATCTATTACGTCTCCGGCAACTTCGGCTCGCGGAAGGGCGTGGAGGTCGGTTCGATCACGCTCCATCCGTCGGGCCTGCCGCACGGGCCGCAGCCGGGGCTCGCCGAGGCTGCACTAGGCCTGCACGAGACGCATGAGCTCGCCGTGATGTGCGACACCTTCAATCCGCTGAAGCTCACGAAGTTCGCGGAGCAGCTCGACGACGGCACGTACTGGCGCAGCTGGTACGAGAACGCGCAGAACGGCGACTCGCCCGAGGGCGCCGACGCCTCGGGCGCCGGGCTGACCTCGCACCTGTAGGCCGCCTCGGGTGGCATTCCTCGCGGCTCCGGAGCCGTTCTCCCTCGAGCTGACGACTGCGCGCGTCCGCGCCTTCGGGCTCGACCGGGCGACGGTCTGGGACGACGCGGCGCTCTACCGCGCCGCGGGTGGCAGGGAGCTGCGGATCGCGGCGGCGGATGGCGGTGTCGACGTCGAGCCGCTCGACGCCGAGACGGAGCCCGTCGTCCGCAAGCTGCTCGGCTTCGACTTCGACCTCGTCGCGTTCGCCGCCTGGGCGGCGGGCGAGGAGGAGCTGGCTCCGCTCGTCGTCCGCTTCGCCGGCTTCCGGCCAACCCTGGCGCCCGACCCGTTCGAGATGCTCGTCGGCGCGATCACCGCGCAGCAGGTATCGCTCTTCTCCGCGGTCGCGATCCGCAACCGCCTCGTCGAGCACATCGGCGAGCGCGTCGGCCGCGCCTGGTCGTTCCCCACGCGCGAGCGGCTCGCGGCGGCGTCCGAGGAGGATCTCTTCGCGCTCGGCTGCTCGCGGCGCAAGGCGGAGTACGTCGTCGGCCTCGCTCGCTCCGAGCTCGATCTCGCCGCGCTGGCGCTTCTCCCCGACGAGGAGGTGAAGGCGCAGTTGACCGCGCTGCGAGGGCTTGGCGAGTGGACGGCGGACTGGTTCCTGGCTCGTTACCTCGGTCGTCCGCGCGCCTGGCCCGCCGGTGACCTCGCCCTGCGCAAGGCGGTGCGCTCTCTCTATGGTGACGTGGACGTCCGCGCCGCAGGCGCCCGTTTCGAGCCGTTCCAGAATCTGACTGCGCACTACCTCCTCGCCCAGTACCTGATGCCGTGATCCGAGCCGCGACTTCCGAGGATCTCTCGCTCGTCCGCGAGCTGACGGCGGAGTTCGAGCGTGAGAGTCCTGACGAGCTATGGGGAGATGACGACGCGGCGGCCGCGCACGACCTGATCCTGCTCGCGGACGATGTGGCGATAGCCGCGCTGGACCGGAAGAGCGAGCGGGCCTGGCTCCTCGACCTGCTCTATGTGCGCCCGTCGGCTCGGGGGCAGGGGCTCGGGACGGCGTTGTTGCGTGCGGCCGCCGAGCACGTGCAGGCTCAAGGCGCCGAGATGCTGGCTCTGGAGGTTCTCGAGTCCAATACGGCGGCCAAGCGGCTCTACGACCGCCTTGGCTTCCGGACGATCGAGCGGGTGCTCGCAATACCGGCTGCAGCACTCGTCGAGGTGGGGCCCGACGGCCCGTCGTTCGGCTTCGTCCACGTCCAGACGGACGACGTCGAGAAGGTCAAGCGGGACGCCGTCAAGGTGCTCCGGCTCGAGCCGGACGTCGAGGTCGGTACGGGCTGGGTGCGCGTGCGCTCCGACGCGACCGACGCCGACCCGGCACGGCTCAAGGCGCTCGCGAAGGAGCTCTCGTACACCAGCGGTGGCGTCGTGCTCTCGCTCGGCGTCGAGCGCGGTGCAGTCGTCCGCTACGACCTGTTCGACCGTGGCGCCGACGTCGACGAGTACCTGTCCGTCCCCGAGTACTACGGCGAGTTGCCGCCGGGAGACGCCTACGCGCTCGGCGCGAACGCGACGGTGGTGGGCCGCCTGACCGGCGTCGATCCGAAGCGCGTGCGCGAGACCGCGCGAACCGCCGCGTCCCCGGACGAGCTGCCGCCCGCTCAGGAGCTGTACGAGCAAATCGCCAACGCCATGGGGGTGCAACCGTGATCACGCTTTATGACGCGCCGCGTTGTCCGTACTGCGCACGCGTTCGGATCGTTCTGGCCGAGAAGGGCGTCGAGGTGGACGTCGTCGAGGTCGATCTCTCCGACCGCCCGGCCTGGATCTACGAGAAGAACCCGACCGGGCGTGTGCCCGTAGTCGAGGAGGGCGAGGGCCGGCCGCTGCCCGAGTCGGCCGTGATCATGGAGTTCCTCGAGGAGCGCTACCCGGACCCGCCGCTGCTGCCCGCGGATCCCGCGGATCGCGGTGCGGTCAGGCTCCGCATCTTCCGCGACCACGACCTGACCGATCCGTACTACGCCGTGCGGCGCGGCGAGACCGGCTCGGCCGAGCAGCTCGACGCTGCGCTGGCCCGGTTCGACTCGCTGCTCGGCGAGCAGGCGTACCTCGGCGGCGCGGAGTACGGGCTCGCGGACATCGCGCTCGTCCCCTGGTTCCTGCGCGCACGCGACATGCTCGGTGTCGACCTCGACGGCTTCCCGGCGGTCGCCGACTGGCTCGCGCGGCTCGAGGAGCGACCCGCGATCGCGGCGGAAGTAGGTATCGTCGCCGCGCTGTGAGGGCGGTGGTCGATTCCCGGTGGCTTGCGGAGCAACTGGGCGAGAGCGATCTCGTCGTCGGCGACGTGCGCGGCCCGAATGCGCACATGCGCGGTCACATCCCCGGTTCGCGCCCGCTCGTGCTCGGCTCTCCGCCACCGGCGGCCGACGAGGAGTCGGCACGCGCGCTCGCACAGGAGATCGCGCTGCGGCTGAGGCGGCACGGCATCACGGGCCGTGAGCGCCTCGTGCTCGTCGACCGCGGCGACGGCGTCGGGGCGATGCCGGCGGCGCAGATGGCCGAGCTCGCGGGACATCCGCAGGTCGCGATCCTCCTCGGCGGCATCGCCGGCTGGGGCGGCGAGCTGGACGAGGGCGCGGTCGAGCTGGAGCACGTTCGCGACGCGGAGGCCGATCTCGAGCCGAATCCCGGCGCGTTTCCGACACGGCAGGAGCTGCTGGGCCGGCTCGGCGACGAGACGCTGACGATCCTCGACGTCCGCACCCCGGACGAGTACGGCGGCCGGCGCGGCAACCAATGCGACCCGCGCCAGGGCCACATCCCGGGAGCGCGGAATCTCGACGTGGGCGAGCTCTTCGACGGGCCGGGACGGCCCGCGTCCCCTGAGCGGGTCCGCGAGCTCGTCGGCCTACCCGAGGGCGCCCAGGTCGTCGCGTATTGCCACTCGGGCTCGCGTTCCGCTCTCGCGACGCTCGCGCTGCGCGCCGCCGGTTACGACGCGCGCAACTACGCCGGCTCCTGGCACGAGTGGAGCCGACACGACGAGCTGCCGCTCGAGCGCTGAGCTATTCCTCGGGGGCGGCCGGAGCCTCCGGCGCGGGCTCCGCCGGCGGTGCGGGCGCCGATTCCGTCATCCCGCCTGTCGGTCTTGCCTCGGGGAGTTGCACGCCTTCCGCACGGGCACGAACGACAGCCGCAACGGCGATCGCTATCGCGAGTATCAGGCCGATCCAGGCGGGCCAATGCCGTGCCGTGCCGTGGGTGGCGAAGGTGATGATTGTGAACAGGGCGAGCAGCAGCGCAATGCCCACCGAGACGAGGCCCTCGGTCAGGGTGCCGAGCGGCACCTTGATCCCAAACAGCCGCGCCGCCTCCCAGGCGAGTAGCACGATCGCGAGAAGGCCGGCGACGACGCCGATACCGCTCCACTCGGACCGCCCGACAGTGATCCCGAACGCGGAGATCTGCTGCCAGTCGAGGAACGAGATGATGAGATAAAGCAGTCCGCCCCCGAGGACAACCTGGACCTCGCGCGACAGGTTTTTTACGGAATCCATAGTGCCCGCCTCCAATAGTCGAACGCCCCCGCGCGGCCGATCCTGATCGGCGCACCGGATGGAGTCAAGCGTCACGAGAGCGCGATGAGCGCGACGCCGGCTGCGACGGTGACGGCGCCGGCCAGGCGCTTCGGCCCTACAGGCTCGCGGAGGTAGGCCGCCGCAAGCAGTGCCGCCAGCACGACGCTCGTCTCCCGCACCGCAGCCACCTCCGGAGCCGGCGCGAGCCGGAGCGCGGCCAGCACGAGCGCGTACGCGCTGAACGAGGCTGCAGCCGTGACGAGCGCGCTCCAGCCGAGCTCGGCCTTGAGCGCGCGAATCCCTCGTCTCGCGGCGACTACGGGTACGGCCACCAGCCCAACCGGGGCCATCACGAGCTCGAGGTACGGCAGCGCGGCTGCGTGGCGCAGTCCGTCCTTGTCGACCAGCGTGTAGCCGGCGATCGCGCAGCCGATCGCGAGCGCGACGAGCACTCCCTCGGCGCCGCGTCTGAGCCCTCGCACGAGCACGACGCCGGCGGCGACGAAGCAGACGCCGATCGCAGCTTCGACGGACACGTGCCGGGCGAGCACGACGGCCGTCCCGAGCAGGACGAACAGCGGGGCCGATCCGCGCGCCACCGGGTAGACGACCGACAGCTCCCGGTTGCGGTAGGCGGCCACGAGCAGCGCGAAGTACGCGCCCTCGAACGCTGCCGACGCGGCGACGTACGGCGCGACGGCCCACGAAACGGACCACGTCGCCGCGGCGACCGGCGCGAAGAGCAGCAGCGACAGGCCGAGCACGACGGCGGTGCGAGCCTCGACGTCGCCCGAGCCGCGCAGCAGGACGTTCCAGCCCGCGTGGAGGACGGCCGCCGCGAGGGCGAGGGCCAGGGCGTCAGCGGGCACGGAGCCGCTCGGCGGCGGCCAGGAACGACCGGCAGAGGCGGCGCCCGAGCTCGTTCCACTCGCCGATCCGTTTCCGAGTCTCGGTCCGCACTCCCTCGGGATCCGGCGGTGGGTCGCTCTCATCGTCGATCCAGCGCTCGAGTTGCAGCTCGGTCACCTCGGGATGGAACTGCACGCCCCAGCAGCTCTCGCCGAGGCGGAACCCCTGCAGCGAGGCGGGACTGTGCGCGAGGGCGACTGCTCCCTCGGGCAGCTCGTGCCCGTAGTGATGCCACTGGAGCGCCGCGAATCGGGACGGCAGCACCGAAAGGACAGGATCGTCCGCCGCGGCCTCCGTCAGCTCGACCTCGTGCCAGCCGATCTCCGGCTCGGCGACCGGTCCGACCCACGCGCCGGCGGCCTGAGCGAGGAGCTGCGAGCCGAGGCAGATGCCGAGCGTGGGCACCGGCCGCTCGAGGAGCTCGCGCAGCCACTCGAGCTCGACGCGAAGCCACGGGTGCTCCTCGTGCTGGTCGACGTGCATCGAGCCGCCGAAGACGAGCACCGCGTCGTAGGCGTCGAGCGGTTGTGAGGGCTGAGACGCCCAGCCGAAGCTCCACTCCTCGAGCCGGTGCCCGGCCTCTGCGGCGACCGGACCGAACAGCTCGGTGCGCGCATCATCACCGTGGACGAGCGAGAGGACGTTCACGCTCCGCCGCTCGCGGTGATCCCGTTCATGTCGAGGAGGCGCCGCAGCTGGCGGGCATTCGTCGCCGCCTGGGAGACGCGCCCGAGCGGATTGTCCGGATCCTCGGACGAGGCGTTGTTGTTGAAGAAGGCGTACGCCTCCTGCGACTGGCCGGCGAGCTCCCGAAGCGGCTCGACCCACTCGCCGAGCTCGTCGTCGGAGTAGAGGTAGTCGAAGCGCTCGGCCGCCGAGCCCCCGCGCTTGTTCCAGGTGCCGAGGTTGCGCCCGTGGAAGCGGACGTAGGCGGTCGGGGACGTGGTGGCGACGACCGTGGGAACCAGGTTCCTGGCCGTGTCCGAGCGTGGCGCGTCGACGACGACGTAGCCGGCGCCGATTCGCTCGAGAAAGGCGAGGCTGTCGGCGCGATGCTCGTCGTCGAGCCACGAGCGGTGGCGGAACTCGACGAGCATCTCGTCCGAGCCGAGCTGGTCGCGCGCCCACTCGAGGTAGTCGAGCGACGACTCCTTGTGGACGATGTACGGCGGCAGCTGGAAGAGGATCCCGCCGAGCTTTCCGGTGGCGCGGAGCGGCTCGAGCGCCTCGAGGAAGCGGCGGAAGATCTCGCCACGCAGCTCCCGCGGCGGCCGGTCGACCCGCCCGCGCTCGTCGACGGGCATCTCGGCGCGCAGGTCCTCCGGGATCACCTCGGCTTTCACCGGGTGGCGCGTCATCAGGCCGAAAGCCTTGATGTGCATCGTGAAGTCGTCAGGGGTCCGCTCGACCCACCCCTGCACCATCGACTCGCTCGGCAAGCGGTAGTAGGTCGAGTCGACCTCGACCGTGTCGAAGTGCTCGGCGTACCACGCCAGCCGCTCCTTCGCGGGCAGCTTCGGCGGGTAGAACCACTTCGAGAGCGCCTCGTCCGCCCACGAGCAGGTGCCGATCCGGACGCTCGCGGCCATGCCGCGGACGCTACCTCGCTCCGTTACTTCGAGACGGTGTGCTTGAGGAAGGAGAGCTTCAGGGTGGCACTCCCGACCCGGATCGACGCGTTCGACGGCGCACGGCTCGCGTAGACCGGAACGCCGACGCCGTTCACGTTGTCCGCGGAGACGGCACCGAGCCTGAGCACGAGCTTCTTGCCCCGCGGCAGGACGACGGCCTCGTTCATGAGCGGGATCTTCACCACGCCCGCAGGGGTCTCGATCGGAGCCGCGCCCTCCGTCACCGGCGTCTTCGCGCCCTTGACGGAGAGCGTCGCCACGAGGTGCGTCCATTCTTTCGCGCCGGAGTAGTGCACCTTGACGTAGCCGTCGCCGAAGGTCTCGTGCGGGCCGCCCGGGAGGCGGACGGAGCGGGACGTCAACGTGCTGCCGGTCAGCTTCTTCGAGCCCGGCAGATTGACGCTGTTGGTCCGCGTCGCGGGCAGCGCCTTGAAAACGCTGGTCGTCCCGTTCCACGGATCGTGCGCGAGCTCGACACCGGTGCCGACAGCCGGTCCTCCGGCGAGATAGTGGCCGAACCACGCTGTCGCCTCCGCGACGTAGCCGGCCTGCTCGGCAGTGGGGTTCTTGGCCGGAGCGTGGCCGAGGTCGCCGAGGTAGAGGCGCTTCGGACCGGCGAGAAGCTTCCACGCCAGAATCGCCTGATCCATGTCGAAGAGGAAGTCGTGGCGGCCTTGCAGGAGCAGCGTCGGCACCGTGAGCGCATGCAGCTTCGGGCGTGCGGAGCGGGCTCCCTCCGTCTTCGTGACCCCGGGCGTCACAAGGCCCTGCAGGAGCGCCTGCCCCATCTGGGTGACCGCCGGATCCCACTGCGACGGCGGCACGGCCTGGGAGAGGATCCCGACCAGGCCCGTCTTGGGCACGCTCTGCGGGTTGAGAGCGGACGCCAGGTCTGTCCACGTGACTGCCGGGACGATCGCCTTGAACGGCACGCCGGCGACCGCTGCGTTCCAGACCGCTCCGCCGCCGAGCGAGAGACCGAACGCCCCGATCTGGGTATCCGAGATGTCGCTGCGCGCGGCGAACCAGTCGAAGAGATCCTGTGCGTCCTGCACGTCGTTCGCCCCGTCGAGCCCCCACTCACCGCCGGAGGCGCCGGTGCCGCGCGCGTCACACGCGAGCGATGCGAAGCCGAACTGCGCCATCGCCGAGCCGATCGGCTCCATCTCCGCGTACGAATCGCCGAGCCCGTGGAAGAGGATGACCGCGGGCCAGCCGCCGGCCGGAGCATTGCCGCTCGGGACGATGTAGGCGCACGCGAGCGGCGTCGCATCGGAAGCGGCGATCGTCACCGGTGTCCAGGCGGGGCCGGCGGCCGATGAGCCCCCGGCGCAGACGAGCGCCGCGGCGACAATCGCGACCACCAGGCGAGCCCGACTCACGAGGCGCACGCTAGCTCCCCTTTACGATGCGCGCAATGGATTCACGCCCTGTAGGCGTCTTCGACTCCGGTGTCGGAGGCCTGACCGTGCTCCACGAGTGTCTCGTCACGATGCCGCACGAGGACTTCGTCTACCTCGGCGACCATGCGCGGCTCCCGTACGGGCCGCGGCCGCTCGCGGAGATCCGCCGCTTCGCGCGCGAGATCGGCGCCTATCTCGAGCAGCAGGACGTGAAGCTGATCCTCGTCGCGTGCAACGCCGCGACCTCGGCCGCACTGCCGCGGCTGCAGGAGGAGCTGACCGTCCCGGTCGTGGGCGTCATCACGCCCGAGGCGCACGCCGCGGTGCAGGCGACTCGCAACCGGCGGGTGGGACTGCTCGCCACCGAGGCGACGGTGGAGGCGGGCCGCTACGCGGAGCTCGTCCACGCGCTCGACGCCGGCATCTCCTTCCATCCCATCGCGTGCCCACGGCTCGTGCCGCTGATCGAGGGCGACGACCCCTACGGCGAGGAGACGGATCGCGCCGTGCGCGAATACGCGGCCTCGCTGCAGGCGGCGGGGGTCGACACCGTGATCCTCGGCTGCACGCACTACCCGCTGATCCGCAAGATCTTCGAGCGCGTCTTCGGCCGCGACGTGACCCTCGTCTTCTCGGCGGAGGAGACCGCGCGCGAGGTGGCCGAGACGCTCGCCCGCAAGGGCGTCGAGAACGAGCGCGATCGCGTTGGCACGTACCGCTTCCTCACGACCGGCGATCCCGAGGCGTTCCGCGAGCTCGGGCGCCGCTTCCTCCAGCTTCCGGTGAGCGACGTCGAGCACGTCACGGTGGCAACGCTCGAAGGAGCGGCTGCGTGAGCGCACGCGAGGGTGGGCGCCGGCCGGATCAGCTCCGCGCGATCTCGTTCGAGCCGGACTTCCTCGAGAACCCGCACGGCTCGGTCGTGATCACGCAGGGACGGACGAAGGTGCTCTGTACCGCGATGGTCGACGAGGAGGTGCCGCGGTGGATGCGCAACCAGGGGCGCGGGTGGATCACCGCCGAGTACTCGCTCCTGCCGGCGTCGACCGGCGATCGCGTCCAGCGCGAGGCCGCACGCGGCAAGCAGCAAGGGCGGACCGTCGAGATCCAGCGGCTGATCGGCCGGGCCGTGCGCGCCGTCGTCGACTTCGAGGCGCTCGGGGAGCGGACGCTCTGGCTCGACTGCGACGTCCTCCAGGCCGACGGCGGGACACGCTGCGCCGCGATCTGCGGCGCCTACGTGGCGGCGATGCGGGCGCTCGAGCGCTTCGGTCTGTCGCGCGCCTTCCGCGACTCGGTCGCGGCCGTCTCGGTCGGCGTCGTCGACGGCGTGCCGCTGCTCGACCTGGACTACAGCGAGGACTCGAGCGCCGACACCGACATGAACGTCGTCCTGACCGGCGACGGGCGGCTCGTGGAGGTGCAGGCGACCGCTGAGCGCGACCCGTTCGCGCGCGAGACCCTCGACGAGTTGCTCGAGTTGGCCACAGCCGGCATCGGCGAGATCGCAGCGCTCCAGGCGGAAGCTGTCGCGCGTGAGCTCCCTTAGCGTCCTCGGGGTCGCGACGATCGGCTGGCCGGAGGTGCTGCTGCGCCTCTTCGTCGCCGCGGCGCTCGGTGGTGCGATCGGTCTCGAGCGCGAGTTGCGGGAGCGGCAGGCGGGGCTTCGCACCCACCTGGTCGTTTCCGTCGGTGCGGCGCTCTTCACGCTCGTCTCTGCGTACGGCTTCCACAACTTCGACGGCAAGGTCGACCCCACGCGGATCGCAGCCCAGATCGTGAGCGGTATCGGCTTCCTCGGCGCCGGCGCGATCATCCGCCAGGGACTCTCGGTGCGCGGCCTCACCACGGCTGCGTCGCTCTGGCTCGTGGCGGCGATCGGCATGGCCGCCGGCGCGGGCTACTGGGAAGGCGCGCTGATCGCGACGCTCGGGTCGCTGCTCGCTCTCGGGCCGCTCCGCGTGGGGGCGTTCCGCGTGCTCAGCCGCTACCGGCCCACGCACGACCGCCTGCTCGTGGAGATCCCGGCCGGTGGCAGCCCGGGGCCGGTCATCGATGCGATCGAGCGCGCCGGTGGGCGGGTCGTCTCGCTCGACGTGACGCAGGAGGGCGAGCGGCGCTCGGTGGCCGCGGACGTGGCGATGCCGCCGGGGACGACGGCCGTCGCGGTCGTAGCCGGCGTCGCCGAGGTCGACGGCGTGCTCGAGGTGCAGTGGACCGACTGACTGCGGTTCTGTGCTCCCGGAACCCGCACAAGGCGCGCGAGCTCGAGCGGCTCCTTCCGGGCTGGACCATCGAGCCGCTCGAGCGCGGCGACTACCCGCCCGAGACCGGCGCGACGTACTACGAGAACGCGCGGATCAAGGCCGAGTTCGGGCGTGGAAACACGAGCGGCTGGGTGCTTGCCGAGGACTCCGGCCTGGAGGTCGAGGCGCTCGGCGGTCGCCCGGGTGTGCTCTCGGCCCGGTACGCGCCGGAAGGCGCACCCGCCGTCGAGAAGCTGTTGGGCGAGCTGGCGCACGTCGAAGACCGTCGCGCACGCTACGTCTCGGAGCTCGTCCTCCGGGCCCCCGACGGAAGCGAGCTGCGGGGCACGGGCACGCTGGAGGGGCGGATTGCGGACGAGGCGGCCGGAAGCGAGGGCTTCGGCTACGACCCGATCTTCGTCCCGGACGGGGAGGAGCAGACGGTCGCGGAGCTCGGCAACGACTGGAAGGAGCGGAGCTCGCATCGCGCGCGAGCAGCACACGCGCTGCTCGCGGCCCTCAGCGCCTCTACGCCGGAGGAGACTCCTCGCGTCCGGTGAGCGCCGGCGACTCCGCCAGGTCTTTCCGCCGCTCTCGCCACCACCAGTTGATCTCGCCGCCGAACACGATGATGTTCGCCATCACGTAGAGCCACAGCAGGAGGATCGCGGGCCCGCCGAGCGTACGGAGCGTCACGTTGACGTCGGCCAGGCGCACGAAGATCGGCAGACCCTGGAACGACGCCTCGAGAACCACCGCTCCCACGATCGCGCCCGGCAGCGCCTCGCGCCAGTGCACGCTCGTGTTCGGCAGCCAGTGGTAGATCGCGAGCAGGAAGAGGAAGACGCCGGCGAGTGAGGCGCCGATCGAGACGATGTACGCGAGCACCGGGCTGTCGCCGAACGCGCCGAGGTAGTGCTTCAGGAAGGTCACGCCGAGGGCGCCGATGACCAGGCTCACGAACAGGGTGACGAGGACGATGATGGCGAGCGCGGCGGCGAGCAGCTTCCCATGGAGGAAGCGCCTGTTTGGCAACCCGTAGACGATGTTGAGCGCCGACTCGAGCGCGCTGAAGAACGAGAGCGACGACCAGATGAGGCCGACGCCGCCGATGATTCCGAGTGCAGCCGCGTTGTCCTGGACGCGGCGGACGAGGTTGATGATGCCTTTGAGCGAGGTGCCGGGGAACGCGTGCTTCAGCTCGCGGATGAGGAAGCCGGACGCCTGGGCGCGGTGCGCGAGGCCGAAGAGCGAGAGCGCGAGGAAGATCAGCGGCACGAACGAGAGGAGCGCGAAGTAGGCGACCATCGCCGCGAGATGTGTCCCGCGGTCGGCGAAGAACTTGTGCGGGAGCTGACGGCGGCGGATCGTCACAGGCGAATCCTCGCTGATAGCCTCGACGGCGATGGAAGCTGCGCGGGCTCTCGCGGATCTCGTCGAGATCTCGCCGCAGATCGAGGCGGCCGCAATCCTGGGCGAGGATGCCCGGATCGCCGGGCTGGTGGGGGTTCCCGACGCGCGTGCGGACGTGCTCGCGCGCTCGCTCCGAGAGTTGCTCGAGGGCGCCGGAGCCTTCCGCGGCGACAACGGCCGCGTCACGCAGATCCACGCCGAGCTCGGCGACGGCCAGGTCTTTGCCGTGACCGACGCCGGCGAGCGCACGATCGTCGCCGTCACGGCGGGGCGAACCGCACCGGGGCTCCTCTTCTACGACCTGAAGCGCTGCCTCTCAGCGCTGGGCGATGAGACGTAGGCTCCTCGCCGTCGCCGGACTCGCAGGTGGAGCGCTCGCCGGCACAGCCGCGTACCGGCGGTTGTTCGGCAGCAGCAGCGAGCAAATCGACGTCTACTTCGAGGACGGCTCATTCGTCACGTTCGAAGCCGGCTCGGCGGATGCCGCTCGACTCCTTCCGCTTGCGCGGCAAGTCTTCCTGGCGGCGCGCCCACGATGAACGACGCCGAGCTCCGCGAGGGCCTCGTCGAGGCCGCGTACCTCGAAGGGGACTTCCTCCTGCGCTCCGGCAAGCGCTCGCAGTACTACCTCGACAAGTTCCGCTTCGAGACGCGGCCCGATCTGCTGGGCGCGCTCGGCGAGCGGATCGCCGCGGTCGCTCGCGAGCACGAGCCCGAGGCTGTCCGCCTTGCTGCACCGGTGCTCGGCGCGGTGCCGCTCGCCGCGGCAGCCTCGCTGGCGAGCGGGTTGCCGTTCGTCATCGTCCGCGACGAGGCGAAGGCGTACGGCACCGCGAACCGGCTCGAGGGCGCCTACGAGGAGGGCGAGCTCGTCTGCCTCGTGGAAGACATCGTGACCTCCGGCGGAGCGCTCCTGGAGTCGATTGCAGCGGTCCGCGAGGCCGGTCTCGTGGTGCGCACAGCCGTCTGCGTGATCGACCGGGAGGAGGGCGGAGCCGACGCTCTCGCGCGTCTTGCCGTCCGGCTCCGTCCGCTCTACCGGGTAAAAGACTTGCTACAGAGGGAGAAAACCCCCGCAAAACCGCATGGTTGAGCGGCAAACACAGAGTTGGTAGGGTCGTTTTGGCCCAGCAAGCGATCTACGACTGGAGGAGAGAGTGACGAAGCAGGAGTTCGTATCTGAGGTGGCTCGCCGCGCGCAGCTATCCAACCGCGATGCAGGCAAGGCCGTCGACGCGTTCCTCGAGGCCATCACGGACACGCTGAAGGGCAGAGGCGAGGTCACGTTCACAGGATTCGGGAAGTTCTCGACCGCGAATCGCGCGGCCCGGACCGGGGTCAATCCGCGCAACCCGAGCGAGAAGGTGCACATCCCTGCGGCCACAGTCCCGAAGTTCTCGGCCGGCAGCGGCCTCAAGACGGCCGTCAAGAGCGGGGGATCGTCCTACTAGCGAGAACCAAGTCTCCTCCGAGGATCGAGAGGCCGCCTTCGGGCGGCCTCTTCGTTTTCGTCCCGGGACTTCTCGTCTCGGGAGCCTCGTATCCTGATGGGCGTGGGAGGCGCGGCTCATTTCGCGGATCGGCTCGTCGACGCGGTCGGGCGCAAGGGCGCGTCGCTCTGTGTCGGGCTCGATCCCGATCCCGCTCTGATGCCGGAGGGGGTCGGCGTCGCCGAGTTCTGCCGCGGGATCGTCGACGCGGTCGCCAGCGTCGCGGTTGCCGTCAAGCCTCAGTCCGCGTTCTTCGAGGCACAGGGCCGCGAGGGCTGGGCGACGCTTGCCGACGTCTGCGAGTACGCCCGCGACGCCGGGCTGCTCGTGATCGCAGATGCCAAGCGCGGCGACGTCCCCTCCACCGCGCGCGCGTACGCGGCCGCGTTCGCGCCGCTCGCGGACGCCGTCACCGTCAACCCGTACCTGGGATACGACTCGCTCGAGTCCTTCTTCGCCCAGGACGGGCTCGGCGTGTTCGTCCTCGTCAAGACCTCGAATCCGGGCGGCGTGGATCTCCAGGATCTGCCGCTGGCCGAGGGGCGGCCGCTCTGGCAGCACGTCGCCGGGCTCGTCGACCAGTGGGGAGCCGACCTCGTCGGCGCGTGCGGACTCTCCTCCGTCGGCGCCGTCGTGGGCGCGACCTTTCCGCAGGAGGTGGCAGAGGCCAGGCAGCTGCTCCCGCGCTCGGTGCTCCTGCTGCCCGGGGTGGGGGCGCAGGGAGCGCGTGCCCCGGACCTCGCCGCAGCGTTCACGGTGGGGCCGGCCGGGGGGATCGTCACCGCGTCACGTTCAGTCATCTACGCCGACCGCGGTGTGGGCTGGCAGGAAGCAGCCGCAGCCGAGGCCGAGCGCCTGGCCGGCGAGTTGCGCGCCGTGGCCGTCGCGGGCTGATCGGTGGAGCGGAGCCGCGTCGCGCGCTGGGCAGCCCCCGTCGCCTTCCTCGTGGCGGTGACGATCCTCGCTCTCGTCCTCCGGGCGGGATTCGAGCACGGCAAGCAGCACGCGACGAGGCCGACCACGAGCGTGATCTCGAAGCACAAGAAGAAGACGCATTCGCACGCTCACCCCAAGCAGCACGTGCAGACATACACCGTCGAGTCGGGGGACACCTTCGAGTCGATCGCGACGAAGACGGGAACGACGGTCGCCAGGCTCAAGGAGCTCAACCCCAGCGTCGACCCGAACGCGCTGCAAGTCGGCGAGACGATCAAGGTTCAGTAACCTTCCGCCCCGGCGTGGAGCACCAGCAGTGATCGTCACCGTAACCCTCAACGCCGCGGTCGACCGGACCCTGACCGTCCCGAACTTCCAGTTCGGTCACCGGCACCGCGCGAGCAAGAGCCTCACCGGCGCGGGCGGCAAGGGCATCAACGTCGCGCGGGCGCTGAAGCATCTGGAGACGCCGGTCGTCGCGAGCGGGCTCGCCGGCGGGCGCAACGGCGATCGCATCGTCGAGGACCTCGGCCTCGAGGGAATCCTCTGCGACTTCGTCCGCATCTCCGACGAGTCGCGGACCTCGATCGCGGTCGTCGATCCGACGGCGGGGTCGCTGACCGAGGTCTACGAGTGGGGGCCGGCCGTGCGCCCGGACGAGCTACAGATGCTCTCCGACAAGCTCCACTACCTCTCTCGGGTGGCGAGCTACGTCGTCTTTTGCGGTTCGCTGCCGCGCGACGTCGAGAACGACTTCTACGCCCACGCGATCCACGACCTGACGCGCCGCGGGATCAAGTGCGTGCTCGACTGCGAGGGTGAACCGCTGCGGCTCGGGGTCGAGGCGGAGCCGTATCTCGTCACGCCGAACCAGCAGGAGGCGGAAGACCTCGTCGGCCAGGAGTTCATGGACGAAGAGGATTTCGTGATGGCGCTCGACACGATCGCCGACATGGGCGCGCGCAACGTCCTCATCACGCAGGAGACTGCGTGCTTCGCCCTCGTGCGCGAGGAGCGACAGGTGCAGCGCTTCCGCGCATCGATTCCGCGAGTCGAGCCGATCGCGGCCGTCGGCGCAGGGGACGTGCTGCTCGGCGGCTACCTGTCCGAGCGCTTCAACGGCCGCCCGGTCGGCGACGCGCTGCGGAAGGCGGTCGGGTGCGCAGCCGCCTCGGTCGTCGAGCTCGGAGCGGGGCGCTTCGACCCGCGTGAGGCAGCCCGTCTCGCAGCCGGCGTCGAGGTTGTCGAGCTTGCGCCTGTCGAGGCCTAGCTAGCCGACACCCAGCGCGCGGAGGCGGCCGGTGTCGCCGTGGTTCACGGCCCACAGCAGGCGGCCGTTTGCGAGTGAAAGCCCGACCGTGTTGTCCGCCGATGTCTTCGCCAGCGTGCGGATGCGGCCGCCGTGAAGCGGGATCCCGTTCAGCTTGCTGAAGACGCGGTAGACGATGAGCTGGTTGCTCACCGCGAGCTGCGGAGTCGCGTGCTCCGAGACGAGGACGGTGCCGAGCCGCTTGCTGCCGCTCGGCGTGTACCACGAGATCCTTTCGCGAGGCCCGCCCTGATCCAGGAGCACGGCGAGGACGTGAGACGTGAGCGCGATCGCGGCGGGCTCTCCGTGCACTGTCACGCTGCCAACGGCGTCGCCGGTGCCGGCATCGACGACGTAGAGGGTGGCGTTATGGCCCCCGGATGCGCGACCGGCGTGGGCTGTGGTCGCTGGGATGTAGGCGATGCGGTCGCCTGAGGCGGCGAGCTGGAGCGCCGGGAGTGCTCCGGGGAGCGGCGTGTCGGCCGTCCGGGTCACGACCTGGATCCCGCCGTCTGCGATCTTCTGCTTGCACAGTCCCGTCGAAAGGCACTTGGTCGGATTGACGTACTCGATGTCGTACCACGAGTAGGCGAGCGTCCGGCCGGCGCCTGCGACGCCGCCGAGCCAGCGTCCGGTGCCGCCGCTGCCGTGCGAGAACTGCCTCAGCTGGCGCTCGGATCCGCCGAGCGAGGCCGCGAGCACCTGGTCGAAAGATGACGACCCGGTTTGGTGCAGCGTCCAGAGAACCGTCGACATGCGGGAGGCGACGGCGAGCTGAGGCTGCCCGTCCAGAAGGCTCCAGCGGCACGTCATGCTCTCGGCCGAGGTTGGTGGCAGCGTCCGGTCGTGCTTGCCCGGCGTCAGGATGTGCACCAGGTTGCACGTCTTCGTGCTCGACGTGAACCACGCGGCGATGCCGTTGTTCTGCGCGATCGCGACGATCGGGCCGCTCGCGCTCTTGCGCAAGGTGTAGCCGGTGGGCGCTCCAGCCGCGGCCGAGCCGGCGAGGACGAAGAGTCCCGCGGTAGCAAGGAGTGCCCGCACGGGATGACGGTAGCGCCGCCCTGTTAGGACGTTGTCAAATTTGCGTCCGCGGCCGTTGGTACCCTCTTCTTCTTGACGGAGCACGCAGCAGCCGAGCTGAGCACCGACGACGTCCAGCGGCTGCTGGAGCTCGACCGGAAGTTCGGTCGCGAAGGGCTGACGTTCGACGACGTGCTCCTCGTCCCGGCCGCGTCGCACGTCCTGCCGAACGACGTCTCGACTCGCGCTCGCCTCACACCGTCGATCGAGCTTGCGATCCCGATCGTCTCGGCCGCGATGGACACCGTGACCGAGGCGCGCCTGGCGATCGCGCTCGCGCGCGAGGGAGGGGTCGGCATCGTCCACCGCAACCTCGCGATCGAGGCGCAGGTCGCGGAAGTCGACAAGGTGAAGCGGTCGGAGTCGGGGATGATCGTCGAGCCCGTGACGCTGCCGCCCGACGCGCCGGTGCGCGCGGCGCTCGAGCTGATGGCGCGCTACAAGGTCTCAGGCGTTCCGATCACCGATGACGGCGGCATCCTCGTCGGCATTCTCACGAACCGCGACCTCCGGTTCGAGAACGACGTCGACCAGCCGATCTCGGCGTTGATGACGGCGCGCAACCTCGTCACCGCGCCCGTCGGGACGACGCTCGCCGAGGCGGAGGCGATCCTCCACCGCAACAAGATCGAGAAGCTGCCGGTGGTCGATGCCGACGGGCGGCTGTGCGGGTTGATCACGGTCAAGGACATCCAGAAGAAGATCGAGTTTCCCGAGGCGACGAAGGACGAGCAGGGCCGGTTGCGGGTCGGTGCTGCGGTCGGCGTCGGCCCGGACGCGGTCGAGCGCGCACAGGCGCTCGCGGCTGCGGGCGTCGACGTGCTCGTCGTCGACACCGCTCACGGTCACTCCCAGGGCGTGCTCGAGATGGTGCGGCGGATCAAGGACGCGATCGCCGTCGAGGTCGTCGCCGGCAACATCGCCACCGCCGAGGCTGCGCGGGCTCTCGTCGACTCCGGGGCAGACGCGCTCAAGGTCGGCATCGGCCCGTCGGGGATCTGCACGACGCGCGTCGTGGCAGGAGTCGGGGTGCCGCAGATCAGCGCGATCCACGACGTGGCGGGTGTGGTGGCGGAGCACGGCGTCCCCGT
This sequence comes from Thermoleophilia bacterium, assembly GCA_025928515.1. GTDB lineage: Bacteria > Actinomycetota > Thermoleophilia > Gaiellales > Gaiellaceae > Palsa-739. Next base: position 6,848 of record JAICJI010000006.1, on the reverse strand, counting down.
GATCGCCGACGGCGGCATCACGTCGTCCGGCGACATCGCGAAGGCGGTCGGCGCCGGGGCCGATGCGGTCATGCTCGGCGGGATGCTCGCGGGCACCGACGAGACGCCCGGCGACGTGATCCTCGCGCAGGGCGAGCGCTTCAAGGAGTACCGGGGCATGGGGTCGCTCGGCGCGATGAAGGCGCGCGGCTTCTCGAAAGACCGCTATTTCCAGGGCGACGTCGAAGACGTCGAGAAGCTCATCCCCGAGGGGATCGAGGGACGCGTCGCCTACAAGGGCCCGCTCCAGCACGTCGTCCACCAGCTCGTCGGCGGCCTGCGACAGGCGATGGGCTACTGCGGTGCGGCGACGATCGACGAGATGAAGCGCGCGCGCTTCGTCCGGATCACGGCGGCGGGGCTGCGCGAGTCGCACCCGCACGACGTCACGATCACGAAGGAGGCGCCGAACTATCGGCGCTGAGGAGGCACAGGTCGTGTCTCTTCCGGTCCGCGAGGACCGGCCCGTTCTCGTCCTCGACCTCGGTGGCCAGTACTCGCAGCTGATCGCGCGCCGCGTGCGCGAGTGCCGCGTCTATTCCGAGCTCGTCGGCCACAAGATCACGCCCGAGGCGGTGCGCGCACGGAACCCGTACGCGCTCGTGCTCAGCGGCGGCCCTTCTTCCGTCTATTCCGACGATGCGCCGCGCGTCGATCCGGCTCTGTTCGAGCTCGGCATCCCGACGCTCGGCATCTGCTATGGCGCGCAGCTGATGGCGCTCGAGCTCGGCGGCCGCGTCGACCGCACGGGCGTCTCCGAGTTCGGGCGGACGTCGATGGAGGCGACCGAGTCGCGGCTCTTGGCCGACACGCCGCCCGAGCAGACGGTCTGGATGTCCCATCGCGACACCGTCGTCGCCGCCCCCGAGGGCGCGCGCGTCGTCGCCAGCTCGCCCGCCACACCGGTCGCGGCGTTCGAGGCACCCGAGCGTGGGCTGTACGGCGTCCAGTTCCATCCGGAGGTCGTCCACACGCCGCACGGGATGGACGTGCTGAAGAACTTCCTGTATTCGGTGGCCGACGCCCCGCCCGCCTGGACGCCGGCCGCCGTGATCGAGGAGCAGGTCGAGCGCATCCGGGCGCAGGTCGGTCGCGAGCGCGTCCTCTGCGCTCTGTCGGGCGGCGTCGACTCGGCCGTGGCCGCGCTGCTTGTGCACAAGGCCGTCGGCGAGCAGCTCACGTGCGTCTTCGTCGACCACGGCCTGCTGCGCCAGGACGAGGCCGAGCAGGTGGTCGAGACGTTCGGCGAGCACTTCCACGTCCCACTCGTCCACGTGCAGGCGCAGGAGCGGTTCCTCGAGCTGCTCGACGGCGTCGAGGAGCCGGAGGACAAGCGCAAGATCATCGGCCGCGAGTTCAGCCGCGTCTTCGAGGAAGAGGCACGGAAGCTCGGAGACGTGCGCTGGCTCGTGCAGGGAACGCTCTACTCCGACGTGATCGAGTCGGGCGGCACCGAGGGCGTCGCGGCGACGATCAAGTCGCACCACAACGTCGGCGGCCTGCCTCCCGACATGAAGATGCGGCTCGTCGAGCCGCTGCGGCTGCTCTTCAAGGACGAGGTGCGGCGCGTGGGCGAGGAGCTCGGGATGGCCGAGCGGATGGTCTGGCGCCAGCCGTTCCCCGGCCCCGGCCTTGCGATCCGGATCATCGGTGCGGTCACAGCCGAGCGCCTCGAGATCCTGCGCCAGGCAGACGCCGTGCTGCAGGAGGAGGTACGGCGCGCCGGCCTGTACGGCGAGCTGTGGCAGTCCTTCGCCGTCCTGCCGGCCGTCCGCTCGGTCGGCGTCCAGGGCGACGAGCGGACGTACGGCTACCCGATCGTGATCCGCGCGGTCACGAGCGACGACGCGATGACGGCCGACTGGGCGCGGCTCCCGTACGACCTCGTGGAGACGATCTCGGCGCGGATCGTGAACGAGATCCCGGGCGTCAACCGCGTGGTGCTCGACGTCACGTCGAAGCCGCCCGCGACGATCGAGTGGGAATGAGTTCCTTCTACGACCTGCTCAAGAAGCGGCGCGCCGTTCGCAGCTACACCGGCGAGCGCGTCCCGCGCGAGACGCTCGAGCGGATCGCGCGTGCCGCGCGGCGTGGGCCGAACGCCGGCTACAGCCAGGGTCTGCGGATCCTCGTCGTCGACGACCCGGAGCTGATCGAGGCGTTCATGGATGACGACGCCGACGAGCGCGAGCGGGCGTGGTTCCTCAAGGCCGCCGCGCATTTCTTCGTCCTCACGCGCGAGCAGGACTACCACGACCGCTACAGGCAGCCCGACAAGCTCGCGATCACGGGCGGTCTCGAGATCGTGTGGCCGGTGCCGTTCTGGCACGTCGACGCCGGAGCGGCGTTGATGCTGTTGTGGCTGGCGGCGATCGAGGAGGGTCTCGGCGCCGGCGTCTACGGCGTCCCGGTCGAGCAGGACGCGCAGGCGCGCGAGCTGCTCGGGATCCCCGACGACCTCACGATCGTGACCGGCGTGACCGTCGGCCATCCCGCCGAGGATCCCGACTGGGATCGCGCGACGAGCGTCTTCTCGCAACGAAGGCGCGGGCACGACGAGGTCGTCCGCTGGAACCGCTGGGACTCGTAGAGCGGCTCGCCGAGACGGAGATCGGCGAGACGTACAACCAGTACGCGGCGTCACCTCTGCGGCGCGAGCGGCTCAGCGCGTATCTCGAAGCGCACTCCGACGCGCGGGTCGTCCTCGTGGGCGAGGCCGCCGGCTATCGCGGGGCGCGGGTCAGCGGGATCCCGTTCACGTCCGAGCGCCAGCTCACCGGCTTCGGTCCCGCCGAGGCGACGGCCACGATCGTCCACCGCGTGCTCAGCGCGTTCGGCGTCGAGGACGACGTGCTGCTGTGGAACGTCGTGCCGACGCATCCCGGCACCGAGACGTCGAATCGCCGGCCGACGCGAGCCGAGGTCGAAGCCTCGGCGCCGTTCCTCGAGGAGCTCACCCAGGGCCGCACCGCGATCGCGGTGGGACGGCTCGCGGCCGAGGCGCTCGAAGCGCCGTATGTCCGTCACCCGTCCCACGGCGGTGCGGCCGCTTTCGAGGAGGGATTGCGCCGGGCTTTCGCTACAATCGGCCGCCGGCGGGCACCAGTCCGCCCCTTTCTTTGAAGCAGCACAGCCTATGAAGACCTACAGCGCCAAACCCGGGGAGATCACGCGCGAGTGGTATCTCGTCGACGCCGAGGGCAAGACGCTCGGCCGTCTCGCGACCCAGATCGCCGACACGCTTCGCGGCAAGCGGAAGCCGCAGTTCACGCCGCACGTCGACACGGGCGACTTCGTGATCGTCGTCAACGCCGAGAAGATCCAGGTGACCGGCAACAAGCTCGACCAGAAGCGGTACTACCGGCACTCCGGTTATCCGGGCGGCCTGCGCAGCCGGACGTTGCGTGAACAGCTCGACCGTCGCCCGACCGAGGTGCTCCGCGTCGCCGTGAAGGGGATGCTCCCCAAGAACCGGCTCGCGCGCCAGCAGATCACGAAGCTCAAGATCTACGCCGGGCCCGAGCATCCGCACGAGGCCCAGAATCCCCGCGAGCTGGAGCTCGACTCGTGAGCGAGCTCGCCCAGTACCGCGGCACCGGCAAGCGGAAGACCTCGGTCGCACGCGTGATCCTGCGGCCGGGCGACGGCTCGACGTGGGTCAACGGCCGCACGCTCGAGGAGTACTTCCCGCGCTCGGTCTGGCAGACGATCGCCGTCTCGCCGCTCAAGGTGGCGGGTGTCGAAGGGCAGTACAACCTCCGCGTCCGCGTGCATGGCGGTGGCCTGACGGGTCAGGCTGGAGCCGTCCGGCACGGGGTCGCCCGCGCGCTCGTCGAGGCGAATCCGGAGCTGCGGATCCCGCTCAAGCGCGAGGGCTTCCTCACGCGCGACGCGCGCCAGGTCGAGCGCAAGAAGGCCGGCCTGCACAAGGCGCGCAAGGCGCCGCAGTTCTCGAAGCGCTAGCGCCTGCGCCGTTACCCTCCCGCGGTGGCGCGGGAGTACTTCGGAACGGACGGCGTCCGCGGCGTCGTCGGCGAGACGCTCACGATCGACCTTGTCGAGCGGCTCGGCAAGGCGGCCGCGCTCTGGTGCGACCGGGGGCGCATCTTCGTGGGACGCGACACGCGTGCCAGCGGGCCGGAGCTCGAGGAGGCGTTCGCCGCCGGCATCGCCTCTGCCGGAGGCACCGCTGTCCTCGCCGGCGTGCTGCCGACGCCGGCCGTCGCGCTGCTTCGCCTCGACCTCGCGGCGGTCATCTCCGCCTCTCACAATCCGCCCGAATACAACGGCGTCAAGTTCTTCGACCGCGAAGGGCGAAAGCTGACGGACGGCGCCGAGGAGGAGATCGAGGCGCTCCTGGATGCGCCCTCGCAGGGCGGCGGCGAGATCGACCGGGTCGAAGTCGCGGAGGACAGCTACCTGGACCACGTGCTCGACCGCTTCGGCACCGACCTGAGCGGGCTCCGCATCGCTCTCGACTGCGCCAACGGCGCGTACGCGGGCCTCGCGCCGCCGGCGTTCGAGCAGCTCGGCGCGTACGTCACCACGATCGGCAACGACCCTGACGGGTCGAACATCAACGTCGGCTGTGGCGCGACCGACCTCCGTGCGCTGTCCCGCCTCGTCGAGGAGGGCGGCTTCGACCTCGGGATCGCCTTCGACGGCGACGGCGACCGCATGCTCGCGGTCGACGAGCGGGGGGAGCCGGTCGACGGTGACCAGATCCTCGCGGTGCTCGCGCTCGAGCTCGGCGTCGACGGGGTCGCCGTCACGACGATGACCAACCTCGGCTTCCAACGCCTGATGGACGAGCGAGGCATCCGCGTCGTCGTCACCGACGTCGGCGACAGGTACGTCCTCGAGGCCCTCCGGCGCGAGGGGATGCTGCTGGGCGGCGAGCAGTCGGGCCACCTCATCTGGCTCGACGGCCACGTGACCGGAGACGGCCTCGTCGCCGGGCTGCTGCTCTGCCGCGCGCTCGGCGGACGCGCTCTTTCCGACGCTGTGGCGGTCATGCCGCGCTTCCCGCAGGTGGTGGAGAACCTGCCGCGCGCCGGCCGCGGCCCACTCCAGGCTGACCTGCTCGCAGCAGTCGAAAAGGTCAACGCGGAGCTCGACGGCGACGGTCGCGTGCTCGTTCGGCCCTCGGGCACCGAGCCCGTCGTGCGGGTGCTCGCAGAGGCGGAAACGACCGAGGCCGCGGAAGACCTCTGTGCTAGGGTTGCCGCCCTGGTGAGACACGAGCTCGGCTGACCCGCTCCGCGACGCTGCGGCACGGGCCATGAGGCCGAGCTCTTTGTATTTCCAGGGAGTTTTTGCCCAACGGGGAAAGGAGCGGGACGTGTGCGGAATCATCGGATACGTCGGATCGCGCGAGGCGAAGCCGCTCCTGCTGGAGGGGCTGCGCCGCCTCGAGTACCGGGGCTACGACTCCGCGGGGATCGCGCTGCGCGAGGACAACTCGCTCGAATACGTGCGCGCCGTCGGCACCCTCGGCAACCTCGTCGAGGCCGCCGGCCCTAACGGCTCACACTCCCATCACGGCCTCGGCCATACGCGCTGGGCGACGCACGGCGGCGTGACCGAGCAGAACGCGCACCCGCTCACGGGCTGCGAGCCCGACCGGCTCGCCATCGTCCTCAACGGGATCATCGAGAACTACGTCGAGCTACGCCGCGACCTCGCCGCTCGCGGCCACACGCTGACGTCCGAGACCGACGCGGAGGTCGTCGTCCACCTGCTCGAGGAGCAGTACGAGGGCGATCTTGCCCAGGCGCTCACGCGGGTCTATCCGCAGCTCGAAGGCCACTTCTCGATCGTCGCGATCCACCACGACCAGCCCGACGTGCTCATCGGCGTCCGACACCAGACGCCGCTCGTGGTCGGGCTCGGGGACGGAGAGAACTTCCTCGCCTCGTCGATCGCCGCCTTCCTCAGCGAGACCCGCACCGTGATGCATCCGCGCGACGGCGAAGTGGTCGAGGTCACGCCGGAGGGAGTCCGGTTCTTCGCCGACGGCGCAGAGGTCGAGGCGCCGGAGCGACAGGAGGTCGACTGGGACGAGGAGAGCGCGGAGAAGTCCGGCTACGAGACGTTCATGCTCAAGGAGATCTTCGAGCAGCCGGAGGCCGTTGCCGAGACGATCGGCGACCGCGTCCGCGGCCACACGCTCATGCTCGAGGCGCTCGGGATGAGCGAGCTCGAGATCCGCAACCTGCGCCGGATCGTGATCGTCGCCTGCGGCACGGCGTACCACGCGGGCGTCGTCGGTCGCTACATCCTCGAGGAGTGGGCGCGAGTCCCGGTCGAGCCGGACATCGCGAGCGAATGGATCTACCGCAACCCGGTGCTGTCGAAGGACACGCTCGTGATCGGCATCTCGCAATCGGGCGAGACGCGCGACACCGTCAACGCGGTCAAGCTCGCTCGCGAGAGCGGCGCGCGGACGCTCGCGATCACGAACCTGATGGGGACGCAGATCACGCGCGAGGCCGAGGCGACGCTCTACACCCGTTGCGGCATGGAAGTCGGCGTCGCCGCCTCGAAGACGTTCACGGCGCAGGTCGCGCTGCTCAGCCTGCTCGCGCTCAAGCTCGCCGAGACGCGGCGCACGCTGCCGCAGGACGAGATCGACTTCATCCTCGATCGCCTGCACGAGCTGCCGCAAAAGATGCAGGAGTTCCTCGACGGCGACCATCCGATCGACGAGATCGCACGGCGGTTCTACGAGCGGCCGTTCTTCCTCTATCTCGGCCGTCACATCGGACTGCCGGTCGCGCTCGAGGGCGCGCTGAAGCTGAAGGAGATCT
>JAICJI010000056.1 GCA_025928515.1 Thermoleophilia bacterium | reverse complement strand
GCGGCGAAGAGCGCGACGACTGCGGCGGCGAGCACGATCCCGCCCGCGATCTGGAGCGTGAGGTGGATCCCGCGGGCGGCCGAGTCCTCGGCGGCCTGGAGCACCCTGGCCACGACCTTCGCGTTGCCCTTCGCAATGGGATAGTCCGAGGGATTCGTACTCCCGCCCGTGGTCACGATCTGCACGACGATGTCCCGAAACTGAGCCGGGATCCCCAGCTTTACGAGCTTTTCGGTGAGGCCGCTCGTGAGCTGCGCGTTGACGACGGCGCCGAGCACGGCGACGCCGAAGACGCCCCCTAGCTCGCGGCTCGTGTTCACGGTCGAGGCGGCCATGCCCGACTGCTCGGAGGGGACGAGCGTCAGGACGGCCTGCGTCATGGTCACGAGCGCGATCCCGAAACCGAGCCCCGCGATCGCGAGCGGCCACGAGAGTGAGGCGACGGTCGTCGTCGCCGTGAGCTTCCAGTCGACGAGCAGGAGGCCGAACCCGGCGAGGGCGCAGCCGAGCACCATGGGTACCTTCGGTCCGACACGCGCCGTCCAGCGGCCGGCGAGCGGCCCGGCGAGGATCATGGTCGTGGCGAGCGACGTGAAGACGAGCGCGATCTGGTAGCCGGAGAAGTTGGAGATCAGCTGCAGATAGAGGGCGGTGAAGAAGAAGACCGAGAAGACCGACAGGTTCGTCGCGAAGGCGACGACGTTTGCCGCCGTGAAGGTCGGGTTGCGCAGGAACTCCAACTTGAAGACCGGGTCGGGCACGCGCTGTTCGATCAGGACGAAGACGACGACCAGCACAGTCGCGGCCGCGAAGAGGCCGTCGATCCACCAGGTCCCGTAGCCGCGGTTCTCGCCTTCGATGACGCCGAAGGTCGCGGCCGTGATGGCGGCGGCGCCGGCGGCGAGCCCCGGCACGTCGAGCCTCCGTCCCACCGGGTCGCTGCTCTCGGTGAGCGTCACGGCGGCGACCGCCAGCGCGACCGCGCCGAAGCCGAGGCCGAACCAGAAGATCCAACGCCAGCCGGCTCCGGAGATGAGCACGCCGCCGATCACCGGGCCGAGCGAGAGCGCAAGCCCCGACACCGCCGCCCAGACGCCCAGAGCGACCGCCCGTTCCCGCCGCTCGGGATAGATCTGGCGGATGAGCGAGAGCGTTCCCGGTTCGGAGGCCGCGGCGCCGACACCCATCACGATCCGTCCGGCGATGAGGGTGCTCGAGCCGTGAGCGACCGCGGCGACGATCGAGCCGGCGCAGAAGATTGCGACGCCGGCGAGCATCACTTTCTTTCGACCGAACAAATCGCCGAGGGTGCCGCCGGTGAGCATGAGCGCGGCGAACGCGAGCATGTAGCCGTCCACGATCCACTGCAGCCCGGTGACGCTCACGCTCAGCGACGACTGGATGTCGGCGAGCGCGACGCTGACGATCGTGTTGTCGAGGAAGGTCAGGAAGAGGATCGCGCAGACGGCGGCGAGGGCCGCTTCGCGCGCGTGACGCTGCCGGAACAGCGCGAGCGAGCTCATGGCGTGGACGTTACGACTTGCAGGCGGACGGAGTCGTGCCGCCCAGCGCGATCAGCTTGCAGAGGCTCGCGTCCCCGACTTTCCACGTGCCGTTCTCCCGTACGGCGGTGCCCGTTTGCTTGGGCAGCGACGTGCCGCCGAACTTGACGACGTAGACCACCGTTGCCTTGTTCGCGCCCTGGAGGGTCACTGAGGAGACGGTCGCGCTCACGTTGCTCGCGAGCGGGTTGCTCGCGAAGATCTGGATCAGCGGTTTGAACTGCGGTCCGTTCTGGAGGAGCTTGACCTTCCCCGCAACGTCGGTCTTGCTCGAGAAGAACCTGACATAGGAGCTCTTGATCTGCTCCTTGGAGCTCGGACCGCTCGACGTCTTGGGACGGCTCGAGCCACCGCAGGCGGCGAGGACGAGCGCCAGGACGAGAACGAACGCGACGCGTCTCACGGCGGGCAGCCTAGACCTCCTGCAGCGAGCGCGCCCCGGGGCCGACATAACGCGCGGAGGGACGGACGAGGACGCCGAGTCGCTTCTGTTCGAGGATGTGCGCCGACCACCCGGCGGTGCGCGAACACGCGAACATCGCCGGCGCGAGTTGCGGGGGCACGTCGGCGACGTCGAGGACGACGGCCGACCAGTACTCGACGTTCGTCCACGAGTGACTCTCGTGCTTCTTGGCGATCGCCTCGTGCGCGACCTGCTCGAGCTCCTCGGCCACCGCGACGCGGGGCGATCCGAGCTCCTTCGCGACCCGCTTGAGCACCCGAGAGCGCGGATCCTCGGCGCGATAGACACGGTGCCCGAAGCCCATGATCCGCTCGCCGCGGCCGAGTGCCTCGGCGACCCATTTCTCGGCATCGCCCGACTCGGCGACCTCGTCGAGCATCGGCAGGACGCGCGCGGGGGCGCCGCCGTGCAGCGGGCCCGAGAGCGCCCCGACGGCCGAGGCCAGCGCGGCGCCCGCGTCGGCTCCGGTCGAGGCCACGATCCGTGCCGTGAAGGTCGATGCGTTGAGGCCGTGCTCGGCCGTGCAGATCCAGTAGGTGTCGATCGCCTTCGCCGATTTCTCGTTCAGCTCACCGCGCCACTCGAGGACGAACCGCTCGGCGGCCGTGTGCCCTTCCTGGATCGTCTCCTCGGGAACCGGAGGCAGATCGGCACCTCGCGCCGACTGCGCGACGATCGAGAGCGCGGCTGCAGAAAGCCGGCGGAGGTCTTCCTTCGCCTGCTCGTCATCGATGTCGATGAACTGCCCGAGCCTCCACTCACCGCTCAGCGCAGCGAGGCTCGACTGGAGATCCGACATGTACCCACCCGTCCGGCGCTCGAGGTCGAGGTGCTCGTACGGGAGGCCGGGCTGGAGCGATTCGTCGACGAGGAGCCCCCACACCTGCTCGAACGGCGCCTTGCCGACGAGGTCCTCGATGTTGATGCCGCGATAGCGAAGCTCGCCGCCGTCCTTGTCCGGCTCGGCGATCTCCGTCTCGAAGGCGACGACGCCTGCGAGCCCGGGAGAAAAGTCGTTGCTGCTCATGCGTGAATCTCCTCCAACTCGATCTCCTGGCCGACGCCGCGTTCCCGCGCGGCTACGAGCACGAGTGCCGCAGCTGCGAGGTCCTGGACGGCGACGCCGACCGATTTGTAGAGCGTGACCTGCTCGTCCGAGCTCCGCCCGACCGCCGTGCCGGCGACGATCTCCCCGAGCTCGACGACCCCGTCGCGACCGCGCGGCTCGAGCTCGGGAGCACCGGCGGGGAGCGGCGCGAACGCGGAGTCGCGCTGCTCGACGACGACGACGTCTGCGCGTTCGACGATCTCCGGCTCGAGCTCGGACCCGCCGGCGCCGTAGCCGACCGAGCTGACGTGCGCGCCCGGGCTGAGCCAGTCGAAGCGGACGACGGGCTCGGCGGCCGCGGTCGTCGCGTGGACGACGTCCGCGCCGCGCACCGCCTCCTCGAACTCGCCCCGGCCCGCGACCCGTACCTCTGCGAACTCGCGCGCGCGAGGGAACATCTCCTGCGCCGACCGCGACTGCACGCCGGTGCCGAGAATCGCGAGCACGCGCGCATCCGGCCGCGCGAGCAGTCGCGTGGCGAGCGCGGCCGCGGCGGCGGTGCGCATCGCCGTGATGTACGTCCCGTCCATCAGCGCCGCGGGTGTGCCCGTGCCCGGCTCGAAGAGCGCGATCATCGCCTGATGCGTCGGGCGGTCGAGGTTGCCCGGGAAGAGCGTGACGAGCTTGCAGCCCAGCCCGCTCGACGGGGCGTAGGCGGGCATCGCGCCGAGAATGCCGGTCTCGCCTGCGAAGGCGCCCATACGCGGCACGAGCGACGCTTTCCCGGCGGAGAGCTCCGCGTGCGCGGCGGCGAGCGCGTCGAGAAGCGCATCGAGGTCGAGCAACTCCTCCACCTCGTGGCGGCTCAGAACCAGCATCTCAGCCTTGACGGTACTCCTACCCGAGCAGGGTGAGCGACCAGTCCGGTCGATGCTGCGCGTCGAGCGAGAAGAGGAGGATCCGCTGCCACTGCCCGAGGCAGAGTGAGCCGTCCGCGAACGGCACCTGCTCCGAGCGAGGGCCGAGCAGGAACGCGAGCAGCCGCTCGCGCGAACCCAGGCTCGAGGGCACGACGCGCTCGAGCAGCGACTCGAGGTCCTCGAAGAAGCCCGTCTCGCGCTCCTGCACCCGCACGAGCGAGAGCTCGCTCTCGGCGTGGAGGTACGCGATGCCGTGGGTCACATCTGCGTCGGCTACCTCGCGTGAGACGTCGTTCGTGATGTCCATCACCGACAGCGACGGAAGGGCCGCAGCGATCGAGTAGGGGACTTCGACACTCGTCATGCCTGTGCGACCTCCTTCGGGAGCCGGAAATGAACGTCTTCCTTCGCGACCTCGATCTCCTCGGGCAGCGCGTAGCCCGCCGCGGCGAGGCGTGCCGCCGTCGCCCGGACGAGCTCCTCGGGTGTCGACGCACCTGCGGTGAGGCCGATCGTCTCGTGACCGTCGAGCAGCGCGGGATCGAGCACGCTTTCGCCGTCGACGAGCGTCGCCTCGGCCCCAGCCGCCTGCGCGACCTCGACGAGCCGCTGCGCATTGGAGCTCGTCTCCGAGCCGATCACGAGCACGAGGGTTGCGCCCTGCGAGACCATCGCCTTCACTGCGTCCTGCCGGTTCTGGGTCGCGTAACAGATGTCGTCCGCATGCGGGCGCCGCAGCGTGCCCATGTGATCCTCGAGCGCGTCGACGATCGGCGCGACGTCGTCGAGCGAGAGCGTCGTCTGCGTGATGACCGCGACCGGCTTGTCGGTCGCGAGCTCGCGCGCCTGCTCGGGCGACTCGATCACGACCGTCGAGTCCGGCCGCTCGCCGAGCGTCCCGATCACCTCGACGTGGTTCTTGTGCCCGACGAGCGCGACGAGGTGGCCACTGTCGGCGTAGCGCCGTGCCTCGGCATGCACCTTGTTTACGAGCGGGCAGGTCGCGTCGACCACGCGGAGCCCGCGCCGCTCCGCATTCTCCTTCACCGTCGGCGACACACCATGGGCGGAGAGGACGCAGATCTCGCCCTCCGGGATCTCCTCCTCGTCCTCGACGAAGACTGCGCCGAGCTTCTCCAGCCGGCGCACGACATGCTCGTTGTGGACGATCTGGTGGCGAACGTAGACCGGCGCCCCGTACTGCTCGAGCAGCCGCTCGACGATCTCGATCGCCCGGTCGACGCCGGCGCAGAAGGAGCGCGGAGCGGCGAGGAGGACGCGGCCTCTCACGTTGCCACCGCCTCTTCGAGCGCCTTCAGCGCCCGCAGCGCACCGCGGATCGAGCGGACGGCGTCGCCACGCTGCGTCGCAACCCAGCGCAGCAGCCCGGGCACGTTCGTGCGGCCGTCGGCGTGGATGGTCGTGTCGAGCCCCTCGACGACGCTCGAGGCATCGTCGGAGATCGCACGGACGACGCCGGCCAGGCGACCGCTTCGCGCGAGCGTTCCGCTCTCCATGTCCACGGCGTCGGCGCCGCTTGCGGCACGCAGCTGGTCGCGTTCGGCCGCGTCGTGCACGAGGACGTCGCCGCCGAGGAGAACGCCGGAGCGGGCGCCGCGGACGCCGAGGCCGGGGCCTTCCCACAGGGTCGCGCCCGTCTCGTCGACGACCCGTGTCGCGTCGAGCACCTCGCCCACCTGAAGCGCACCGAGCGAGCCGGCGACGCCGAAGGAGACGAGCCGCCCCTCGGGGACGCCGTTCGCGACACCGAGACCCACGCGCACGGAGTTGAGGCCGGCGCGCCGCGCCACCCGCTCCTCCGCGCTCGTCGCGCAGGCGAACGTCAGCCCGTCAGCGTCCACGCAAGGCTCCGCACGGTTTCCTTCAGGCTGCTCGAGGCCTCGTACGCGGCCGACGGCTCGAACCCGCAATGGATGCCGCAGTGCTCGCAGCGCGGGTCGTTGCCCGGGCCGTAGGCCTCCCACTCCATCCCGTCGAGCAGCGCCTCGTACGTCGGGAAGATCCCGTCGGTGAGCAGGTAGCACGGGCCCTTCCAGCCGTACGGGTTGCGCGTGATCGAGCCCCACGGTGCGCACGTCAGCTGGCGCCCGCCGGTGAGGAAGTCCTGGTAGATCGGCGATGCGATCCAGCGGTAGCCGTGCTCCTTGGTCGCCGCTCGAATCACCCGGAACTTCTCCTCGTGCTCTTCGCGCGTCATCGTCAGCGCAGGATCGATCTGGGAGTACTGGTAGCCGGGCGCGATCATCATCCCGTCGATTCCGACGTCGTTCGTCAGATAGCGCATCATCTCGACGACGTCGCCGACCTCGGTCTCCTTGAAGATCGTCGTGTTCGTCGTGACCCGGAAACCGCGGGCGCGCGCCGTCTTGATCGCGTCGATCGCGATGTCCCAGAGGCCCGGGTAGTCGCAGACGTAATCGTGGATCTCCCGCATGCCGTCGAGGTGGATTACGAAGCTCAGCCGATTGGAGGGCTCGAACCAGTCGAGGCACTGTTCGAGCCGCAACGCGTTCGTGCAGAGCTCGATCGTCTTCCCCAGCTCGAGCACCTGCGGGACGACCTCGTCGATCCCCTTGTAGACGAGCGGCTCACCGCCGCAGATCGAGACGACCGGGGCGGGGCACTGGACGGCGGCATCGACGCATTCCTCGACCGAGAGACGCGCGCGATTCGACTCGTACTCGCGGATCTTCCCGCAGCCGATGCACGCGATGTTGCAGGCAAGCGTCGGCTCGAGCATCAGGACGAGCGGATAGCGCTCGCCTTTCCGCTGCTGCGAGGCGACGTACTTGCCGATCGAGACCGTCGATGCGAGCGGGAACTTCATCCAGCCAACCTTTCTCTCAGTCGTCCGAGTGCCAGAAGGGGAAATGTGATGCGGTAGAGGTGATACCGGATCATGAAATCGAGCGGGAATCCTGTGCCGGTGAAGTGCTCCTCCTCCCAGTCACCGTCCGTGCGCTGCGCGGCACAGAGATAGTCTGCCGCCCGCCGACTGCTCGAATCTTCAGCGTTTCCTGCGGCCACGTACGCCGTCAGCGCCCAGGCCGTCTGCGATGCAGTCGTGAAATTGGCGCGGCCGCGCCACGCGGGGTCGCGGTAGGAGCGGATGTCCTCGCCGAAGCCGCCGTTCTCCTGCTGCACGGAGTCGAGCCAGGCGACGGCGCGGCGCATCGAGGGATGGTCGTACGGGATGCCACATGCCTCGAGGCCCGGCAAAGCCGCCCCGGTGCCATAGATGTGGTTGACGCCCCAACGGCCGAACCACGAGCCGTCCTCCTCCTGCTCCGAGAGCAGCCATTCGACTCCGCGCTCGGCCGCGCCTGGGTGGACGCCGAGGGTCCCGAGCGCCTCGAGCGAGTGCGCGGTGACGTCGGCTGTCGGCTCGTCCGTCACCTTGCCGAAGTCGCAGAACGGGATCCTGTAGAGCCACATCGCCTTGTTGTCCACGTCGAAGGCGCCCCAGCCGCCGTCGCGCGACTGCATCCCGACGAGCCACTCGACGCCGCGCGCGATCGCGCCTTCCTCCCCGATCCCCATTCCGTGGAGGGCGAGCGGCAGAACGGCCGTGTCGTCCACGTCGGGGTAGTTGTCGTTCTCGTACTCGAACGCCCAGCCGCCGGGAGCGAGGTCGGGCCTGCGGATCGCCCAGTCGCCCTTGACGCGTACCTCCTCCGAGAGCAGGTACTCGCCCGCTCGAACGAGCTGGCGATGGTCGTCGGGCACACCGCACGCGCGAAGCGCGAGCAGAGCGAGCCCTGTGTCCCAGACGGGCGACTGGCAGGCCTCGGGGCGAAGCCGCTCGCCGTCCTCGACCATGAAGCCCTGCCATCCCTCGACGGCCTTGCCGAGTGTCGGATCGTCGAGCCCGTGGCCGAGCGCCGCGAGCGCGATGATCCCCCACACCCACGGCGGCTGGATCCCGCCCCACGATCCGTCTGCCTCCTGGCGCTCCCGGATCCAGCGCTCGGCGGCGGTGACGGCACGCCGGCGAAGCGGGTTCGGGCGCCCCGCGGCGCTCGTGCGCCCGGGGATCGCGCCGATCTCGGTCAGGTCGAGGTCGGCCGGCCGCACCGGTCGCATCGATTGCGCGACGGCGAGCGCCACGAACGTCTGCCGCGCCCAGCAGGCGAAGTTGTAGATCGAGAACGGTGCCGATGGCGGCAGGAGGACGAGCTCGGGAGGGATCGGCACCATACGCTGCCACGGCCACTGGCCGAGCAGCGCCATGAAGCACTTCGTGAACAGACGGCTCTTGGGGATTCCGCCTTCGCGCTGGATGTAGCGGAGAGCGCGGGGGCCGGGGTCGACACCCGCAAGCCGGCACGCGACATAGGCCTCGATCGAGGTGGAGAGGTCCGCCGGTCCCTCGAACCAGATCGACCACGTGCCGTCGTCGCGCATCCGCGCGAGGAGCTCGTTCGCAATCCGGCGGTCGAGGTCGGGCGTGCGGAGGCCGAGGTAGTGGTTCCAGAACAGGTGCTGCGACGTCATCGTCACGTTGGACTCGAGCTCGCCGACCCAGATCCCGTCTGGCCGCTGCAGCTCGAGCAGACGGCGGGTGCCGCGCTCGATCGCGGCGTCGAGGCGGGTCAGCTCGGCGGTCGCGCTCACCCGCGCCCCCGCCCGGTGGCAGCCACCGTTACCACTTCGTCACGGAGAGCGCCGGATGAACAAGCCCCTCGCGGCGGGTTCGTGACGGAATCGTGTTTGTTCGTGACGCTTTCGTCTCGGTAGCTGCTACCGGTCGTCATGCGGTTACTCTGGCGGAAGCGCTGCTCAAGATGTGCTGAGCCGCCGCACGACCGCTACGAACCGCGCTTTCCATCGTCGCCGGCCAGCCGGTGTCGGTCCACGCGCCCGCCCGCGCGACGTTCGGGCGGGCGGTTTCGACTCCCGGCCGCTCAACGCCCGGCCGCAGCGCGACGGTGGCGTACGGCTCGCGGCTGATTCGGGACCAGAGAAGCTCGGCATGTCCGAGCCGCTCCGTCAGCTGTCCCGCGATCCTCTCCACGAGCTCGCGTCCGCGCACCTCGAGCAGCTCCGGCACTCCGCTCGAGACGACCGTGAGGTACTGACCGCGCTCGGGCCGGCTTCCCGTGAGCGAGCCACGGTCGAAGACCCAGTGCGCGTCGGAGCCGAGCAGCGCGGCGAGCGGGTGCTCGAGTAGGGGCCGGTCGAACCAGAGGTGGACGCTGACGATGGGCGAGTCCTCGAGCGCCGGATCTGCTTCCCCGAAGAGACGCGCGCTTTCGCGCGGCGGCACCGCGACCACGACCGAGTCGGCGTCCAGCTCGTCGAGTGACGACACGCGCGCCTCGGTGAGGACCGTCGCGCCGGTGGCTTCGAGCGCCGCTCCGGCGGCGTCACCGTGCATCCGGCCCAGCGGTCTCGTCGGCAGGATCAGGTCGCTGTTCGAGCGCGGCCCGAGCAGTGCGGTGCGAACCGTGAAGAGCCCGGCCCCGGCGTCCACCTCGTCGCAGCGGAGGTTCAGCGCGGGCCGGATGAAGACGTCCCAGAAGCCGTTGATCGAGGAGTCCGTTTCACCCAGCCGCCTGAGCAGCTGTCCGAACGTTTCTTTCGGATGCGACTGCGCGGAGCGCAGTCGCAGTGTGGTGACCGGAAGCCGAACGCGATCCCTGAGCGACAAATGCCCGTACCTGAGCAACGCAGGAAGGCTCGGTTCGATGGCGGCGACCTTCCCGTTCTCATCGAGCACCGGCAGTGCGAGCCGCTCGCGGAGAACCGACTCTCCTTCGCCGATCCGGTCGAGGAAACCCAGGTACTCCGTGAAGCAGCCGAGCGCGATGTGTTGGCCATTGTCCGGGGGCGGCTCGGGATCGCCCTCGCGCTCGGGAAGCGTCTGGACGGCGCCGCCGAGCGTCGGCCGCGCCTCGAGCACCGTCACCGCGTGACCGGCGTCGACGAGGTCGAGCGCTGAGGCGAGGCCCGCGAGCCCCCCGCCCACCACGGCCACCTTCATCCGAGCAGCCCTTTCGCCACGACTGCGAGCTTGCGTGACGTCGAGAGCCGCGTCTTCTCGCCGAAGACGTCGAAGCCACCCGCCTCGATCCGGTCGAGCGTCTCGCGGTACAGGCCCGCGAACGTGTGGACGCAGAGGGCGCTCCGGCGGTCGAGCGTCTCGAGCAAGCCCAGCCCCTCGGCGAGGTAGGTGCGCGCCCGCTCGGCCTGGAAGGCCATCAGCTCCCGGAACTCCGGCGACGGAGCAAGCTCCTCGACGCCGAACGCGGCAAGCTCGTCCTGGGGCAGATAGACCCGGCCGAGCCGCTTGTCCTCGTCCACGTCGCGAACGATGTTGATGAGCTGGAGGGCGATCCCGAGCGTCATCGCGTGCTCGGTGTCGTCAGAGCCGTAGACCGGGACGCAGGCAAGGCCCACGGCGCCCGCGACCTTTTCGCAGTAGCCGCGCAGCTCGGCGAAGTCGACGTAGGTGGACTGCTCGATGTCCTGCAGACCGCCGTCGACGAGCGCCGCGAGCGGTTCGCGCGGGATGGCGAAGCGCTCGCGCGCATCGCGCAGCGCGACGAACACGGGATCGGCGGAGTCG
>JAICJI010000019.1 GCA_025928515.1 Thermoleophilia bacterium | reverse complement strand
GCGGTCTTCGCGCAGTGGGTCAACTCGTACAAGCGGCTCGTGCCGGGCTTCGAGGCGCCGGTCTACGTCGCGTGGTCGCAGCGGAACCGCTCGGCCCTGATCCGGATCCCGCTCTACAAGCCGGGCTCCGAGCAGGCCACCCGCGCCGAGATTCGCTGCCCCGATCCGGCCTGCAACCCCTACCTCACGTTCGCGGCGCTGCTGCACGCGGGGCTCGAGGGGATCGAGCAGGGCTACGAGCTGCCCGACCCGATGGAGACGAACCTCTACCACCTGACCGCCGAGCAGCGGCGCGAGCGCGGCATCGTCTCCCTGCCCGAGACGCTCGGCGAGGCGATCGACGAGCTCTCGCAGTCGCAGCTGATGCGCAAGGCGCTCGGCCCGCACATCTTCGACCGCTACGTCGAGCTGAAGCGGAAGGAGTGGGACGAGTACCGCGTGCAGCTCACCGACTGGGAGATGAAGAAGTACCTGGCGGTTCTCTAGATCTCTGAGGCGAGGCCGCGGCGGGCGGGTGTTCCGTCCGCCGCGGCCCGCATCGTTAGTGCGTGAGCGGGCTCGGCTCGGCGTTCCTCCTCCTGATCTTCCTCGGCGGCGCAGCCGCGACGTGGGCCGCCGGCACCCTGCTTTCGAAGACCACGGATGCGCTCGACGCGCGGCTCGGACTGGGGGACGACCTCGGCGGGCTGATCCTCCTCTCGATCGCCGGCAGCCTGCCGGAGCTCGCGATCACGATCTCCGCCGCCGCCGCGGGCAACTTGCCGCTCGCGGCGGGGAACCTGATCGGCGGAATCGCGATTCAGACGATGGTGCTGCTCATCTGCGATTTCGCCGTCGGGCCGGTACGGCCGCTCACCTATCTCGTCGGGCGACTGACGCCGGTGCTCGAAGGATTGCTCGTCGTCATCCTCGTCGCGGGGATCGAGATGGGATCGCTGCTCAAGCCGTCCACCGCGATCGCCGGCCGGGTCAGTCCCGCGTCGCTCGGCGTCGTCGTGGTCTGGTTCGTCGGCCTCTACGTGATCAACAAGGCGAGCAAGGGCCCGCGCTGGAGCGTCGACATGCCCGGCAGCCGGCCAGGGCGCCGACGGGTCGAGCGGCAGCATCCCGAGCAGCCGCATCCCTTTGCGAGTTCCTCGACCGCGCGGGTTGCGCTCCTCTTCGGGCTCGCCTGCGCCGTCACGCTCGGTGCCGGGGTCGCACTCGAGGGGAGCGGCAACGAGCTCGCGACCCGGCTCAACGTCAACGGCGTGATCTTCGGCGCGACGGTGCTCGCGTTCGCGACCGCGCTACCGGAGATCTCGTCCGGGATCGCCGCGGTGCGGCTCGGCGACCACGCCCTCGCGATGGGGGACATCCTCGGTGGGAACGCGTTCCAGGTCTGCCTCTTCCTCGTGGCCGACCTCGTCGCAGGCAAGCCTGTCCTGCCGTCGGCGGGGAACCTCAACGCCTGGCTCGCCGCGCTGGGCGTCGCACTGACGGCGATCTACGGCTTCGGAGTGATCATCCGCCCGATGCGCTGTCGCTTCCGACTGGGCCCGGACTCGCTCCTCGCGCTCGCGCTGTTCGGGCTGGGCGTCGCGGGTCTCTTCTTCGTCCGGCCAGGCTAGAACGGACCAGTCGTTCCTTGTAACAGACTGTTACTAGCCGCTGCGCACGCCCGCATTCCTGCGTCGGCGGGCCGGTTGGAAGGGCCACGTCCAACTTAGTAACAGACTGTTACTTGGGACGTCCGAGGTGGAGTGCCCCACCGCCTCAAGCCGGCTGCCAGACCATGAGCGCGAGGATCCCAGGAGCAGCAGGCCGCTCGCGTAGCTCGCCGCCAGCGGGACGCGCGCGCCGACGAGCGCCCGCAGCTCCGGGCTCGGCGCGTCGCCCTCCGCCGCGAGCTTCGCGGCGAGGTGTCGCGCGTGGCGCGCGGTGCGGCCTCCGTAGCCACCCACCGCCATTGCTGCGACCCAGAGTCCGAGCGCCGCTTGGATCCATGCTGGCGAGAGGTCGAGGCCCTCGTGCTCGGCGAGCGCGATCCCGAAGACGAGTGTCAGCAGCGCGCCGAGCCCGACGAGCGCCGCGCCGACCGGCGCGAGGCGAAGCAGCGCATACACCTCGCTCGGCCGCTCGCTGCGGATCGCCGCATGCTGCAACGTCGCAACGACTGCCGCTCCCGCGAAGAAGCCGATCGCGCCGAGCAGGTGGAAGAAGAGCAGGACGTGGGTGAGCGCCACGGCCCTCCTACGATAGGCCCATGCAGGCAACCGACCGCCACCTGCGGCTGCTGACCGAGACGATCGCCACCGTCAACTCGACGCTCGACCTCGAGGAGGTGCTGCACCTCGTCGCGAACGAGGTCGCCGCCGCGCTCGACGCCGACGCGTGCTTCGTCTACCTCTACGACGAGGCCGCCGGCGAGCTCGTCCTACGCGCCACGCACGGCACGCCGCTCGACGAGATGACGCGCCGCCCGCGCCTGCGTCCGGGTGAAGGGATCACCGGTACCGCTGCGGCCGAGCGCCGCCCGGTCGCGATCGCGGCCAACGCCGACCTCGACCCGCGGTGGCGGGAGTTCCCGAACCTGCCGGAGGACGAGTACGAGTCGATCCTCGCGGTCCCGATCCTCGCCCGCGAGCAGCTCGCAGGCGCGCTCAACGTCCGCACCCGCGAGCCACGTGAGTTCCGGCCCGACGAGATCGAGCTGCTTCAGGCGATCGCTGGCCAGGTCGCGCAGTCGATCGTGCACGCGCAGCTCTACACGGAAGCGCAGCGACGCGTTGCCGAGCTCGAAGCGCTCGCGCGCATCTCGGAGGCCGTCTCGGAGTCCCTCTACCTCGAGGAGTCGCTCGAGGCGATCGTGAAGACGACGATGGACGCGGTGCACGCGACGGGCGCGGCGCTCGTACTCGAAGACGGGCGAATCGCGTGGCCCGAGGGACGCCCCGGCGACCACGCCGTCCGCACGCCGCTGCGCTGGAAACGCCGCGAGATCGGCGAGCTCGTGGCCGATCGCGACACAGCGTTCACCGACGAGGAGCGCGCGCTGCTAGAGGCGATCGCACATCACGCGGCCGTCGCGCTCGAGCACGGACGCGCGGTCATGCGCGGCGTCCTCGCCCAGGAGATCCACCACCGCGTCAAGAACAACCTTCAGACCGTCGCCTCGCTCCTGCGCCTGCAGGCCCGCGCCGAGGGGGTCGACCCCCGCGAAGCGCTCGAGCACTCCGTCAACCGGATCCTCGCCATCGCCGCCGTCCACGAGTCGCTGACCGAGCAGCGGGAGGAGGACGTCGAGCTCGCGGAGCTGATCGACCGGCTGCGCGCCATGCTCGTGCAGGGGATCGGTGCAGGACGCGACGTCCAGGCCCAGCTCGAGCCCGTTTCGCTCGCCGGCAGCCGCGCGACCGCGCTCGCGCTCGTATTCTCGGAGTTGCTCCAGAACGCGCTCGAGCACGGCGTCGGCACCGTGCGGATCGAGCTCGCGCTTCGCGACGGCGACGTCGTCCTCACGATCGCCGACGAGGGCTCCGGAGCCGGCGGCGCGCCGAGCGGCACCGGGCTTTCGATCGTTCGCGCGCTCGTCGCGGACGAGCTGCAGGGCAGCTTCGCCTTCGCCGGCGCGCGGGCCGAAGTGGTGTTCCCGGCATGACGCGGGAGGTCCTGATCCACGTGCGGCGTGGCGACGAGTTCCTCGTCACGCACCGCACGCCGGACGGCGGCGGCTACTGGCACACGATCGCCGGCGGCGTCGAGCCGGGCGAGGAGTGGCACGCGGCGGCGCTGCGGGAGCTGCGGGAGGAGACGGGGCTCACGGCCGGGGAGCTGGACCCGATCGGGGAGTTCACGTACGTCCGCGAGTCATGGGAGGCGGAGCCGGGCGGGCACGTCGACGTCCATGCCTTTCTCGCCGTCGTCGATCCGCGCTGGGAGCCTGCGCTCAACGATGAGCACGACGAGTACCGCTGGCTGCCGCGCAACGAGGCGGCAACGCTCCTCTTCTGGCCCGAGCCGGCGGCGCTGTTGCGGTCGCTGCCGTGAGCGAGCTCTGGCACGTGAGCGAGGATCCGGCGATCGAGGTCTTCCACCCGCACCACAACGAACTGCATGCGCTCGACGAGGCGCTCGTCTGGGCGATCGACACGACCCACCAATGGCTGTACTGGTTCCCGCGCGACTGCCCGCGTGCCTGCTTCAACGCGAAGGAGGACACGACCGAAGAGGATGTGGAACGCTGGCTCGACGGCGACCGGCAGCGCCGCGTCGGCGTCATCGAGTCCGGCTGGCTCGAGCAGTTCCGCGCCGCCCGCGTCTACGCCTACCGGCTGCCGGCCGAGTCGTTCGAGCCGTGGGACAAGTTCTTCGTCTCACGACAGAGCGTCACGCCGCTCGAGGTCGTGGAGCTCGGCGACCTGCTCGCCCGGCACGCCCACGCCGGCGTCGAACTCCGGATCGCGCCCGCGCTCTACCCGCTCTGGGACAAGGTGGTCGAGTCCTCGCTCGACTTCAGCGGCATCCGGCTCAGGAACGCGGTGCGCCGGTGAGGATCCTCATCGCCGAGGACGAGACGATCATCCGGCTCGACCTGCGCTCGCTGCTCGAGCACGCGGGCTTCGAGGTGTGCGCCGAGGCCAAGGACGGCGAGGAGGCGGTCGAGCTCGCGCGCTCCGCCGAGCCCGAGGTCGCGGTGCTCGACGTGAAGATGCCGAAGCTCGACGGGATCGAGGCGGCGCGGCGAATCCTCGAGGAGCGGCCGATCCCGATCGTGATACTGACCGCGTACGGCCAGGAGGAGCTCGTCTCGCGCGCGGTCGAGGCCGGCGTCTTCGGCTACCTCGTGAAGCCGTTTCGCGAGCGGGACCTCCTCCCGGCGATCGCCGCCGCGCGCGCGAGGCACGACGAGCTGCAGGAGCTACGCGCGGAGGCGGAGTCGCTCGCCGACGCGCTCGCCGCACGCAAGGTGATCGAGCGGGCAAAAGGCCTGCTGATGGCCAAAGAGCAGCTCGACGAACAGGAGGCGTTCGCGCGCCTGCGCAAGGCGAGCCAGGCTTCCGGGCGCCCGCTCAAGGTGATCGCGGAGGCAGTCGTCGCGACGCTCACGGAAGACGCATGAACGACGGCGAGCACCCGAACGCGGCGCTCGTGCGGCGCGTCTTCGCCGCGTTCGGCAAGGACGCGATGGCGATCTCCGCCGCTCTCGCCCGCGACGTCGTCTGGCGCGTGCCGGGTCACACGGTGATGAGTGGCGAGTACCGCGGCCGGCGCGCGGTGGTCGAGTTCCTGCGGCGCACCGGCCTCGAAACTCGCGGCACATACCGCAGCCGGCTCCACACCGTCTTCGCCGACGACGACTGGGCCGTCGGGATCTATCGGGCGACCGGCAGCCGCAACGGGATCGCGCTCGACGTCGACCAGGCACTCGTGATCCGGATCGCGGACGGACTGTGGCAGGACGTGACGGCGGTCCCGCTCGACTCCGCGTTCGAGCGGTTCTGGGGCTAAGAGACCGGGGTCGCGTGCGCCGGAGCGTGCACCCGCACGGGCTCGTTCCAGCGCGTCATCGTGACCAGGGACGAGTAGCCCTTGGTCGGCACGACGTCCTTCTCTCGCACAGGCAGCGGTTGAGAGCCTCGCAGGGCGAAGAGCGAGCTCACGAAGCGAAGGCCGCGCTCTTTGCCGGTCGAGCGCACGCCGACGACCTTTTGACCGTCGATCTTGCCCGTGAGCACGCGAACGGCTCGCAGTTTCGGGGACTGAAGTTCATGGAGGAACGACGAGAACGTCACCGCCGCAGCAACGGCCTCGTTTTGGGGCGGCGGAATCGAAATCCAGCGCCCGGCGTAGCGAGAGGACTTCGCCTTGGTGAACTCCATGTAGTTGTGCAGCGCGAACGCGTCGCCACGGACATACGCGATCTTGCCGACGACGATGACGGTGACGTGACCGGTCCTGTCCGACTTGGTGAACGCGATCCGCTGGATCCCGCGATCGGCGGCGACGTCGGCGACCATCCGCGTCCTCACCCGACCGACGCTCGCGGTCACGTAATGAACCGAGTGTCGCGTACGTGCGGCCGCAAAGATCGAGGCACGGAGGGCCTTCGGCGACTGAGAGGCGAACGCCGCCAAACCCGCGCCGCAGGCGGCCGCGACGACAAGGACGAGGATCCCGACCCGTCTCACGGCCGCCAGAGTAGCCGCCTGACTAGACTCCCGCTCCCCCGAGAGTCGAGGCGCAGTAACGGCACTTCGTCGCCCCGATCGGGAGACCCTCGGACAGGCATGCCGGACACGTCTGCGCCGGGGCGGGCTCACCGAAGACCGTGACGCCGCGGCGTTTTTGGGTCGCGCGATACGGGACGACGATCACGTAGTAGATGACCGCCATGAAGATGACGAAGTAGATGAGCGCGCCGATGACGGCGCCGAAATTCACGTACTGACTGTTCACGGTGAAGCCAAGCCCGGTTCCCCCACCGGCGCCCGCGGCATTCACGAGCGGTGTGATCACGTTCGACGTGAATGCGCTGATCAGCCCGCTGAACGCGAGCGCGATCACCAGGCCGACGGCGACGATCACGATGTCGCCCTGCATCAGGAAATTCTTGAAGCCCTGCACAAAACTCATCGACGGCCGCTCCCGGCGTGCCTCTTCGGTCGTACCAACCATCCCTTCCCTCCTCGCTCGGGTTGTGACGCTGGAGGAATCTAACTACGCCTGAGCCTGCTCGAACAGCTGCTCCCAGCGCTCGAGCAGCGCGGTCAGCGCGTGGCGGCTGCGCTTGTGCGCAGCGAGCACCTCGACGTCCGTCCAGTCCTCGGCGAGCTTCTTCTCGAGCTCGGCCACCTCCGCTTCGCGGGCGGCGATCTCCGCCTCGATCCGCTCGAGCGCGGACGGACGTCGCGGCTTCGCTCTCGGTGCTGGCCTGGGGTTGTTCGCAGGCTTTGCGGGTTCCGCGGCCGGCTCGGGCCGTTCGCGTGCCTCGCGCTCCTCGCGCGCGCGCAGGAGCTCGGCCCAGCCGCCGTCGTACGCGCGGATACTCCTGTCCTCGATGGCGAGCGTCCGCTCGGCGATCGCGTCGAGGAGCGCGCGATCGTGCGAGACGAGCAGCACGGTCCCTGGGAAGGCGTCGAGCGCCGCCTCGAGCGCCTCGCGGCTCTCGAGGTCGAGGTGGTTCGTCGGCTCGTCGAGGACGAGGAAGTTCGCGCCGGACGCGACGGTGACCGCGAGCGCAAGCCGCCGCCGCTCGCCGCCCGAGAGCACGGAGACCTGCTTCTCGTGTGCGTCCCAGCCGGAGAAGAGAAAGCGGCCGAGCAGATTCTGGGCATCGGGCCGCGAGAGGCCGGTCATCGACTGGACGCACTGGAGGACCGAGCCGCGCGCGTCGAGCTCCATCTCCTGCTGGGAGAAGTAGCCGACCTGGACGCCATGCCCGATGCGCAAGCCGTCGCCGCGCACGAGCTTCTCGAGCAGCGTCGTCTTGCCTGAGCCGTTCGGGCCGACGAGCGCGACGTGCTCCCCGCGCTCGAGTGCAAAGGAAGCGTGACTTAGTAACAACTTGTTACTTGCGACCGACACGTCCAGCCCGTCTGCCTCGACGACGGTGCGGCCGCTGCGCGCCGGCTTGAGGAACTCGAAGCCGAGGCCGCGCGTGCGCCGTGAGAGCAGCGCCACTTCGCCCGCAGCGGTGGCCCGCTCCTGCTTGAGCCGGCCGATTTGGGTCAGCTTCGCCTGAGCCTGCTTCGCCTTGCTCTTCTTGGACCGGAAGCGCTCGACGAATCGCTCGAGCCGAACGATGTCGGCCTGGGCGCGCTCGACCTCCTTCTGCGCATGCAGCATCCGCGCCGCCTTTTCGCGCCGCCACGCGTGCCACGGGCCGGGGAAGAACGTCCCCCGCCCCGCTTCGAGCTCGAGCGTCGCCGTCGTGACCGCCTCGAGGAACCAGCGGTCGTGGGCGACGAGGATCACCGCGGCATCGAGCGAGGCGAGCTCGCGCTCGAGCCACTCGAGGTTCGCCACGTCCAGGTGGTTCGTCGGCTCGTCGAGGAGGAGCAGATCGGGATCGCCGCCGAGCGCGCGAGCGAGCGAGGCACGCGTCAGCTCGCCGCCCGAGAACGTCCGCAGCGGCCGGTCGAGATCCTCCTCGGCGAAGCCGAGCCCTCGCACGACCGACGCCGCGCGGTCGCGCCACGCATAGCCGCCGGCGTGCTCGAGGCGCGCCTGAGCCTCGGCGTAGCGATTCAGCGTCGGCCGGGCATGGTTTCCCTTCGCCATGGCCTCCTCGAGCCGCCGCAGCTCGTCCTCGAGCTCGACGAGGTCGCGGGCGCCGGCGAGCACGTACTCGCGCAGCGTGAGCTCCTGCTCGAGGGGCGGGCGCTGATCGTGCAGCGCGACACGCGTCCCCTTGGCAAAGGCGAGCTCGCCGCCGTGCCTCTCGGTCTCCCCGGCCAGGACCCGGAGCAGCGTCGTCTTGCCGGCGCCGTTCGGCCCGGAAAGCGCAAGGCGGTCGCGACGCGCGACGGAGAACGAAACCCCGTCGAACAGCACCGAGCCCGCGAGCTCCTTGCGCAGATTGGATGCGATGACGACTGCCATGGCCGGAAGTCACTGTAGATTCGCGCCTTGGCCGTCGCGACGAAATGGCGCATCCGCGGGAGCTACTTCGAGTCGTGCAACTGCGACCCGATCTGTCCGTGTCGCCGCATCGACGAAGTCGCCGGCGGACGCTCGACCCACGGCGTCTGCACCGGCGTCCTCTCGTGGCTGATCGACGAGGGGCACGCGACCGGAACCGACCTGGCGGGGCTGACCGTCGCGCTGGCCATCCGCTACGACGACGACGAGCCCGGCTCGCCCTGGTCGTGGATCCTCTACCTCGACGAAGGCGGGAGCGAACGCCAGCTCACTGCACTCGAGGAGATCTTCACCGGGCGCCTGGGCGGCGACGCGCAGACGCACTTCCCCTGGGCCTGGAAGGCGAGCGAGCTCCTGGCGGTGCGTCCCGTCGCGATCGAGCTCGACCATACGCAGCGCCGTCAGTGGCTTCGCATCCGCGACCACGTGACCGTGCAGATCCGGGACCGCTATGCCGGCCACGAGACGGTGACCTGCGTCATCCCGGGTCACGACCGGAACGGGGAGGAGCTCGTGGCGGACGAGCTGCTCGTGAACGACGGGCCGCTCGCGTTCTTCTATACCGGCACCTGCGGCTACGCCTCGGACTTCGACTACTCCGGGTGACCGCCAGCCGGATGGAACGCGCTCTCATCGCGCTGCTCCTGGGCGTGGTGGGGCTCGCGTGGTGGTGGACGGTCGAGCGGACGGACGGGATGGACCGCGGCCCGTGGACGAGCCTCGGCACCCTCGACTGGTTCCTCGGCATCTGGATCGTGATGATGGCCGCGATGATGCTGCCGTCGGCGATCCCGGCGGTCACGCTCTATGCGCGGCTCGCGCGCGACCGCACGGCCCTCGCCCCGCTCGCGTTCGCCTCGGGCTACCTCGCGGTGTGGGCAGCGATCGGGCTCCTCGCGTTCGGCGTGGCACTCGCCGGGTCACACCTTGCTGGTGACGTTCTCGCCTGGAGCCGCGGCGGCCGTTGGCTCGCCGGAGCGGCCCTGCTCGCCGCCGCGGCGTACCAGCTCACGCCGCTGAAGGAGGCGTGCCTGAGCAAATGCCGCACCCCGCTCGGGCTGATGCTCGGCTCCTGGCGCCCGGGCCGGCGCGGCGGCTTTCGCCTCGGAGCCGCTAGCGGCGCCTGGTGCGCCGGCTGCTGCTGGGCGCTGATGACGTCCCTCTTCGCGCTCGGCGTCATGAGCATCGCGTGGACTGCACTCGTCGCCGCCATCGTCGGGGTCGAGAAGACGCTCCCGTGGCGACGCGTCGCGACCGCAGGGACGGCGGGGCTCCTGCTCGCGCTCGGGCTGTTGCTCCTCGTGGCGCCGGACCGCGTCCCGCTGCTCACGCTGCCCGGAGGTGGCGCGATGCCGATGGGCGGGTAGATTCGGCGCGTGCCGACGGCGAGGAGCGACGAGCTGCGGGCGCTGGCGCAGCGCGTCGCCGACGCGCTCCCGCCCGAGGTCGTCGAGGTCGTTCTCACCGGTAGCGTCTCGCGCGGCGTCGCAGACGACGTCTCGGACATCGAGATGCTCGTCGTCACCGAGGAGCCGCTTTCGCTCGAGGACACGTTCGAGCTCGCGCGCCTCGTGGGTCTGGAAGAGCTAGAGAGTTGGGGAGATCCCGCGACACCGACACGCCGCGTCTTCGGCTACCTCGACGACGAGCCCGTCGAGACGATCTGGTGGTCGCGCGAGCTCGCGGAGGAGCTGTTCGCGAGCGGGGGGTCGGCAGAGGCTCTGGCCAACGGCGTCGCTCTGAGGACGAGCGGGCTCCTCGCGGGCTGGCAGGAACGGCTTGCCGACTACCCCGACGCGCTGGCCGCGGAACGGATCGAGAAGGCCGCGGAGCCCTGGGGCGGCTTCACCCCGGCCGGCCTCCTCACGCTCGTCCGCGACGACGTCGCGCTCGCGCGGATGGAGTGGCTCGTCGACGCGGCGCAGCGCGTGCTCGCGATCGTCTTCGCGCTCAACCGGCTCCCGTTGCCGACCGCGAAGCGGCTCGCCGCCCGTGTGGCGCCGCTCGCCGTCAAGCCCGATCGCCTCGCAGAACGCATCGAGGAGGCGCTCGCCGAGCCGGATCCCCGCACCGGTCTCCGGCTGATGACCGAGCTCCAGCTCGAGACCGTGAACGTCGCGCCCGACGGCCCGAATGTCGTCCGCTCCCGCCGCTGGCTCGCGGAGGGACTCGAGGTTCTGCGCTGAGCCACGTGCTCGCGCTCGACGTCGGCACCTCCTCGGCTCGCGCGCAGCGATTCGACGAGCGTGGAGAGCCGACCGGCGACCTCCGGCAGGAGGAGTACGACGCCGACGACGCCGGGGAGGTCGCGGCCGCGGTTCGACGTGTGCTCGCGGGCGAGGAGCCGGACGCGACCTCGTGTTTCGCGCACAGCCTCGTCGCGGTCGACGCGGCCGGAAAGGCACTCACGCCGATCCTCGGCTGGCGCGACACGCGCAGCGCCGGTGCCGCGGAATGGCTCGCGCAGCGGCTCGACGGCGAAGCGGTGCACGCGCGCACGGGCGCCTTTCTCCACCCGTCGTTCTGGCCGGCCAAGCTCGCCTGGCTCGCCGAGGCCGAGCCCGAGGTCTTCCGCGGCGCATCCCGGTTCGTCTCCTTCGCCGACTACCTCCATGGCCGGGTCGAGACGAGCCTCGCGATGGCTTCGACGAGCGGGCTCCTCGATCTCACGACGCACGACTGGAACGAGGAGCTGCTCTCGACGCTCGGCGTCGATCGCGAGCGGCTGCCCGAGATCGCCGACGTGCCGCTCTGGCCCGACGCGGCCTGCTCTAACGCGGGCGCGGGCTGCACGACGCGCGACCGCGCGGCGCTCATGGTCGGCACCTCGGGCGCGCTGCGCGTCCTCTACGAGACCGAGCGGCCGCAGCCGAAGCCGGGCCTCTTCCTCTACCTCGCGGACGAGCGTCGCGTCGTCGAGGGCGGCGCGCTCTCGGACGGCGGCAACCTCTACGAATGGCTCGAGCAGACGTTCGTCGACGCGTCGGGTTCGCTCGAGGAGCGCGACCCTCGCGACCACGGGCTCGTCTTCCTGCCGTTTCTCGGCGGCGAGCGCTCGACCGGCTGGAACCCGGAGGCGCGCGGGACGATCCACGGGCTCACGTTCAAGACGACGCCGCTCGACCTGCGCCAGGCCGCCTTCGAGGGCGTCGCGTTTCGCTTCGCCGCGATCGCCGACCTGCTCCCGGACGTGCGTGAGGTCGTCGCGACCGGCGCCGGGCTGCTCCACGACCGCGACTGGATCCAGATCATGGCCGACGCGCTCGCGCGGCCGGTCACGGTGTCGGCGGTCCCGGAGGCGTCGCTACGCGGTGCAGCAGTCCTCGCGCTCGAGCGCGCCGGACACGAGGTCTCAGACGCGCCGACGGCCGGCGTGGTCGAGCCCCGGGCCGACCGCGGCGAGGCGTATCGCGCCGCCCGGGAAGAGCAGCAGCGCCTCTACGACGCCTTGACCTGAGCGACCTTCCGAGCGGCGGCCACGATGCCGTCCGCGTCGATGCCCGCCTCGGCGAGCAGCTCCGCCGGTTTGCCGGAGTGCGGCATCTCGTGCACCGCGAGCCGGACGACCGGCGGGCGGTCGTCGGAATCCCCCAGCGCGCCCAGCACAGCCTCGCCGAGCCCACCTTCCGCCCAGTGATCCTCGACGGTCACGATCGGGCAGGTCAGCGAACGCAACGTCTCGGCGTCGAGCGGCTTGATCGAGTAGAGGTCGATCACGCGCGCCTCGATTCCGTCCTGCGCGAGCGTCTCCGCTGCCTTCAGCGCCTCGTGGACGGTGATCCCCGCGCCGACGAGCGCGACGTCGTCGCCCTCCCGCAGCGTCCGCGAGCCGCCGATCTCGAACTGCTCGTCCGCGTCGTAGACGACCGGCGTGGCCGGGCGCAACGTGCGCAGATAGACGATCCCCTCGGTGTCGACCATCTTCTCCATCAGCTTCGCGGTCTGGTTGGCGTCGCACGGATGGAGCACGGTCGAGCCATGCACTGCGCGCAGCGAGGCGATGTCCTCGAGCGCCATCTGCGACGGCCCGTCCTCGCCGATCGAGACGCCGGCATGGGAACCGCAGAGGCAGTAGCTCGCGCGGCTGATCGCGGACATGCGAATGAAGTCGTAAGCTCGCGAGAGGAAGGCTGCGAAGGTCGAGGCGAACGGCCGCCAGCCGAGCACCTGCATCCCGACCGCAGTCGCGACCATCTGCTGTTCGGCGATGTACATCTCGAAATAGCGGTCGGGAATCGCGTCGCGGAACTCCTCGGCATAGGTCGAGTTCGAGACCTCGCCGTCGAGCGCGACGACATCGCCGCGCGCCTTGCCGAGCGCCGCGAGCGCGTCGCCGTACGCCTTCCGCGTCGCCACCTCGGCCCCGAGCTCGTAGCGCGGCAGCTCGAGCGTCCCGCCCTCGAACTCGTGCTTCGCCGCGCCCGTCTCCGGCTTCGCCACGTCGATCTTCAGGTTGCGGACGCCGCCGAGCGTGGCGATCACCTCGTCGGGGTGGTCGAGCGCCTTGCCGTGGAAGCCGTTCTTGTCCTCGACGTCGGGATCGCCCTTGCCCTTGATCGTCTTCGCCACGATCACGACAGGTTGGCCCGCGGTGTCGATCGCCTCGGCGTAGGCGCGGTCGATCGCCTCGACGTCGTGGCCGTCGATCTCGATCGTGTGACAGCCGAACGCGCGGGCACGCGCGGAGTAGGAGTCGAGGTCCCAGCCGTGCATCGTCTCGCCGCGCTGGCCGAGCCGGTTGACGTCGATGATGGCGACGAGGTTGTCGAGCTCGAAGTGCGCCGCGTGCTCAAGCGCCTCCCACTGCGAGCCCTCGGCGATCTCGCTGTCGCCGCAGAGCGTCCAGACGCGGAACGGCAGCCGGTCGAGCTTCTTGCCCGCCAGCGCCATGCCGACCGCATAGGGCAAGCCCTGGCCGAGCGAGCCGGTGGCGACGTCGACCCACGGGATCCGCGGCGTCGGGTGGCCCTCGAAGATCGAGTCGAACTGCCGGTACGAGAGCAGCTCGTCCTCCGAGATCGCGCCGGCGGCGCGGAACATCGCGTACATGAGGGTCGACGCGTGGCCCTTCGAGAAGACGAGCCGGTCGTTGTGCGGGTCGTGCGGGTTCTCGAAGTCGTAGCGCAGGTACTTCGCCATGAGCACGGCCATCAGGTCGGCGGCGGACATGGCCGAGGTGGGATGGCCGGAGCCCGCCTTCGCCG
This sequence comes from Thermoleophilia bacterium, assembly GCA_025928515.1. Taxonomy (GTDB): domain Bacteria; phylum Actinomycetota; class Thermoleophilia; order Gaiellales; family Gaiellaceae; genus Palsa-739. The sequence goes on along the minus strand of JAICJI010000019.1, from coordinate 23,319 downwards.
CGGGGCGGATCCCGTCGACCCGGAGCTGCTGTCCCAGCTCGCGCCAGAGCTCGACGTCGTTCATGGCTCGATTCTACGGCCGGAGAGGGTACGGTCCGCTGCGTGAACGTCGCCGTTGCCTTCGACCATCGCGGCGTCCATCTCCGGGACACGGTCCTCGAAACATTGCAGGAGGGCGGTCACGAGGTCGTCGATCTCGGCACGGACACCGACGCGGTGCGGATCGACTACCCGGACAAGGCGGCCGAGCTCGGCGCGTCCCTGAAGGACGGGCAGGCGGAGCGCGGAGTTCTCGTCTGCGGCTCCGGCGTGGGAGCTGCCGTTGCCGCGTGCAAGATCGCCGGGATCCGGGCAGCCATCTGTCATGACGTCTACTCCGCGCACCAGGGAGTCGAGCACGACGACATGAATGTCCTCTGCCTCGGCTCGGAGGTCGTGGGGCCGAGCCTCGCCGCCGACCTCGTGCGCACGTTTCTCGCGGCACGGTTCGACGGAGGAGAGCGTTACGTCGCCAGACTGGAGAAGATCCGACGGATGGAAGAAGGGATGAGGGATGGCTGAATCGAGACTCCACGAGCTGAGCGCGCGCGGGCAGTCGGTCTGGATCGACTACCTGTCGCGCGCCCTGCTCGAGACGGGCGAGCTGAAGCGAATGATGGAGGAGGACGCCGTCGTCGGTGTGACGTCGAACCCGACCATCTTCCAGAAGGCGATCTCGCAGGGCAACGCGTACGACGCGCAGATCAAGGAGCTGCTCGAGCACGAGCAGGACGCGAAGGAGATCTTCCTGCACCTCGCGGTGCGGGACGTCGAGAACGCGCTCGATCTGCTCGCGCCCGTGCACGAGCGCAACGCGCAGGACGGCTACGTCTCGATCGAGGTCGACCCGACTCTCGCCTACGACACGAAGGCGACCTACGACGAGGCGATCCGCCTGCACGAGTGGATCGACCGGCCGAACCTCTACGTGAAGATCCCGGGCACCGAGCCGGGCCTGAAGGCGATCGAGGACTGCATAGCCGCCGGCCGCAGCATCAACGTCACGCTCCTCTTCTCGCTGAAGATGCACAAGGAGTCCATGGAGGCGTACGTCCGCGGCCTCGAGCGGTTCGTCGAAGGCGGCGGAGACGCGTCGAAGGTGCGGTCGGTCGCCAGCTTCTTCGTCTCACGCGTCGACACCGAGGCCGACAAGCGGCTCGAGGCGATCGGCTCGGAGGAGGCGCTCGCGCTCCGCGGCAAGCTCGCGATCGCGAACGCGCGGATCGCGTATCAGCACTACAAGCAGGTGTTCAGCGGCGCGCGCTGGGACGCCCTCGAGGCGAAGGGCGCGCTGCCGCAGCGCTGCCTATGGGCTTCCACGTCCACGAAGAACCCCGAGTACCGCGACGTCCTCTACGTCGAGGAGCTGATCGGCCCGCACACGGTGAACACGATGCCGGAGGAGACGATCCAGGCCTTCCAGGATCACGGCGAGGTGCACGGCGACACCGTCGAGATGGACCTCGATGAGGCCAAGGCACTGCTGCACGAGCAGCTGCCGGCGGCCGGCGTCGACTACGACGACGTCGTGGCGACCCTCGAGCGCGAGGGCGTGCAGAAGTTCTCCGACTCGTTCGCCGAGCTGCTCGACGGCGTGAAGGCGAAGCGCGAGGCCGTGGCCGCGTAGCGGTGAACCGCAGAGGCCTGATCGAAGGGATCTGGGAGCGCGATGCAACGGTCTGGACCGGAGCCGACGAGGCGCACTGGCTCGGCTGGCTCGACGAGCCGCTCCACATCCAGGAGCAGCTGGACAAGATCCGCCGCGTCGCCGAATCGATCCACGACGAGGTCGACGCCGTTGTCCTGTGCGGGATGGGCGGCTCGTCGCTCGCGCCCGAGGTGCTGCGCCGCAGCTTCGGCGTCGACTGGCTCCACGTTCTCGACACGACGCATCCGAAGGCGATCCGCAGGCTCGAGGCGAAGCTCGACCTCGAGCGGACGCTCTTCGTCTCGTCCTCGAAGTCGGGCTCGACGCTCGAGACGCGCTCCCACACGGATTACTTCTGGGAGCAGAGCGGGAAGCACGCGCAGCTGTTCGCTGCGATCACCGATTCGGGCTCCGAGCTCGAGCGCCTCGCGCGCGAGCGCGGCTTCCGCGCCGTCTTCGCAGGTGAGCCGTCGATCGGCGGCCGCTACTCCGCGCTCTCGCCGTTCGGGATCGTGCCCGCCGTGCTCATGGGCGTCGACGCGTCGAAGCTGCTCGAGCACACGCGGGAGATGCGCGAGGCGTGCCGCTCGGACGAAGGCAATCCCGGCTACGAGCTCGGGAGCCGCTTCGGCGAGGGCTGGCGCGAGGGTCGCGACAAGATCTGTATCGGAGAGGCTCCCGGCGACTTCGGGCTCTGGGCCGAGCAGCTGATCGCGGAGTCGACGGGCAAGCACGGAAAGGGCCTCGTCCCCGCTCCGGGCGAGTCGCCGGAGGGCGCCGACAGACAGGCGGCCGAAGCCGAGCTGCCCGATCCGTATGCGCTCGGGTCGGAGTTCTTCCGCTGGGAGTTCGCGATCGCCGTCGCCGGCGCGTACCTCGAGATCAACCCCTTCGACCAGCCCGACGTCCAGGTCGCGAAGGACAAGACGAACGAAGTCCTCGCGACGGGCCAGGAACCGGAGCTCGAGCCGGAGGGCTCGATCGAGGAGCTGCTCGCGCAGGCGAAGGACGGCGACTACGTCTGCGTGCAGGCGTTCGTCGATCCTGACGCCGACCTCGGCCCCCTCGTCGATCGGCTCCACCGCGAGACGGGCTGTGTCGTGACGCACGGCTACGGGCCGCGGTACATGCACTCGACGGGCCAGCTCCACAAGGGCGGCCCGAACACCGGGCTCTTCCTCCAGGTGATCGACGACCAGGGTGACGAGCTCCCGATCCCGGGCAAGCCGTTCGGCTTCCGCCGGTTGATCCGGGCCCAGGCGATGGGCGACTTCGAGACGCTGAAAGAGCGCGGCCGGCGCGTGGCCAGAGTCAGATTGGAGGATCTGTAGCGATGCAGCTGGGAATGGTCGGCCTCGGCCGGATGGGCTCGAACATGACCGAGCGCCTGCGCGCGGCCGGGCACGACGTCAAGACGTTCGACCCCAAGGTGGACTCGCGGACGGCGGGCTCGCTCGAGGAGCTCGTGCAACAGCTCGACGCTCCGCGGTCCGTCTGGCTGATGGTGCCGGCCGGGATCGTCGACGCCGTGCTCGACGACCTCGCACCCCATCTCGCAGAGGGCGACACGATCATCGACGGGGGCAACTCGTACTACGTCGACGACCTTCGCCGCTCGCGCGAGCTCAGCGGTCAGAAGATCCACTACGTGGACGTCGGGGTGAGCGGTGGCGTCTGGGGCAGGGAGCGCGGCTACTGCCTCATGGTCGGCGGCGACGACGAAGCCGTCGGCCGCCTCGTGCCGGTGCTGGAGACGCTCGCGCCCGGAGTCGACGCCGCAGTCCGCACCCCGGGCCGCGACGGTGAGCCGGCGCCCGAGGAGCAGGGTTGGCTCCACTGCGGCCCGCCGGGCGCGGGGCACTTCGTGAAGATGGTGCACAACGGCATCGAGTACGGCCTCATGCAGGCGTACGCCGAAGGCCTGAACGTCCTCAAGCACGCGAACATCGGGCTGCACGCACAGGAGACCGACGCCGAGACCACGCCGCTGCGCGATCCCGACCTCTACAAGTACGAGCTGGACGTCTCGGCGATCACCGAGGTCTGGCGGCGCGGCTCCGTGATCGCGTCGTGGCTCCTCGACCTGACGGCGGAAGCGCTGCACGAGACGCCCGAGCTCGACGAGTATGCGGGTCGCGTGAGCGACTCGGGCGAGGGCCGCTGGACGGTGCAGGCCGCGGTCGAGGAGGGCGTCCCGACGCCGGTGCTCGCCGCTTCCCTGTTCGACCGCTTCGCCTCGCGCGGCGAGGCCGACTGGGGCAACCGCGTGCTGTCGGCGATGCGCAAGGGCTTCGGCGGACACCTCGAGAAGAGCCCGGAGCAGTGACGGAGAACCCGCTCGCCGAGGGCCTCGCCCTGAGGCGGACGCCCGACCCCTGCGCGCTCGTCATCTTCGGCGCGTCCGGCGACCTGACGCACAAGAAGATCATGCCCGCGCTCTACGCGCTCGCCGTCCGCCGGCTGCTGCCCCCGCAGTTCGCGATCGTCGGTGTCGCGCGCACCGGCGACACCGACGACGACTCCTTCCGCAAGGACATGGAGACCGCGGTGAAGCAGCACGCACGCGACCCGTTCCGGCAGGAGACCTGGGACGAGCTCGCCCCGATGCTCCATTACATCTCGACCGACTTCGCCGACGCGGGCGGCGAGGACAAGTTGCACGACCTGCTCGCGGAGCTCGACGAGAAGGAACAGCTCGGCGGCAACCGCGTCTTCTACCTCGCGGTACCGCCGCCCGCCTTCCCGACCATCGTCGAAGCGCTCGGCAAGCGGCGCGACAGCGCGGGCTGGACGCGGCTGGTCGTCGAGAAGCCGTTCGGCCACGACCTCGAATCCGCGAAGCAGCTGACGGCGACGCTCCTCGAGTACTTCCGCGAGGACGAGATCTTCCGGATCGACCACTACCTCGGCAAAGAGACTGTGCAGAACATGCTCGCCCTTCGCTTCGCGAATGGGATCTTCGAGCCGATCTGGAACCGCCAGTTCGTCGACCACGTCCAGATCACCGTCGCCGAGTCGATCGGCATCGAGGCGCGGGCCGGCTACTACGAGCACGCCGGCGCGATCCGCGACATCTTCCAGAACCACCTCCTCCAGCTGCTCGCGCTCACCGCGATGGAGCCGCCGATCGATTTCACCTCCGACTCGGTGCACAACGAGAAGGTCAAGGTGCTGCGCGCACTGCACACGCCGGGGCCGAAGTCGGTCGTACGAGGTCAGTACGGGCGCGGCTTCGTCGAGGGTGAGGAGGTCGCCGCCTATCGCGAGGAGGCGGGTGTCGCGGCGGACTCGATGACCGAGACGTACGTGTCCGCAAAGCTCTACGTCGACAACTGGCGGTGGGCGGACACGCCCTTCTACGTACGCATGGGCAAGCGGCTCGCGCGGCACGAGACGACGATCGCGATCCAGTTCAAGGCGGCTCCGCACCCGCCGTTCGAGGAGACCGCGTCGGAGGGCCTGCGGCCGAACGTGCTCGTCGTCCACGTGCAGCCGGACGAAGGCGTCTCGCTCGCGATCGGCGCGAAGGTGCCGGGACAGGGAATGACGATCCGAACGGTTCACATGGACTTCCTTTACGGCGGCGCCTTCCGCACCGGGATGCCGGAGGCGTACGAGCGCCTCATCCTCGACACGATGCTCGGCGACTCGACGCTGTTCACGCGCGCGGACGAGGTCGAGGAGCAGTGGCTGCTCGTCGACTCGATCGTCGCCGCGTGGCAGCGCGACCAGCCGGCGTTCCCGAACTATCCCGCCGGGTCGTGGGGCCCGCCGAGCGCCGACGAACTCCTGCAACGGGACGGGCGGGCGTGGCGACGGCACTGAACGACCTGACGTGGTTCGGCGAGGATGTCTGCCTCGCCGATGTCGATACGGCTTTGGCGCGGCTGCGGGCACAGGCGGCGGCCGAGGCGGCGAGCATGCGCACGTCGGTGATGACGCACCTGGCATGGGTGCCGGCCGCGTGGGTCGGGCCGGCGCGCGCGGCGCTCGAGGGCATGGCCGAGCTGCACCCGTCGCGGACGATCCTGCTCTTCCCCGAGCCGGACGCAGCGGACAACCGGATCGACGCGCAGGCCGAGGTGCAGCGGTGGCAGGTGCCGGACACGGATCGTGGTCTCGTGACCGAGGTGGTCGAGCTCACGCTGCGCGGCGCGCTGGCCGGAGCGCCGGCAAGCATCGTCGAGCCGCTGTTGATCTCGGACTTGCCGGTTTTCTTGCGGTGGCGCGGCGAGCCGCCGTGGGGCGCGCCCGAGCTCGAGCAGCTCGTCGGCGTAACGGACCGGCTGATCGTCGACTCGACCGAGTGGGACGACGTTCCGGACGCCTACCAGCAGCTCGCGGAGCTCTTCTCGCGCTGCGCGGCCTCGGACATCGCCTGGGCGCGGACCTCACGCTGGCGCTCGCATCTCGCAACGTTGTGGCCGGGGATCGCCGACGTGCGGACCGTTCGCGTGCGCGGCACCGCCGCGCAGGCATGGCTGTTGTGCGGCTGGCTGCGCTCGCGGCTCGGGCGGGACGAGATCGCGCTCGAGCACGATCCGGCGGAGCGATTGGAGGCCGTCGCGCTCGACGGAGAGTCGGTGCCACTGCCTCCGGGCGACCCACCGGCGCCGAGCGACGTCCTCTCCGACGAGCTAGAGCGCTTCACGCCGGACCCGGTGTACGAAACCGCCGTGCGCGCCGCCAGCGCTCCCCGGGCCGAGGCATAGGGCCACGTCTTTCCTTGTAACAGACTGTTACTTGTGCTCAGCGTGCGCTTTGGCGACGGAGCTGCGACGCACTATTGACGGAAACCTCGCGATCGTGGGGACATGCTCTCCTTCGCTCCACGAATCCCGCGCCGGCTACTCGACGAGATCGAACGCCAGTCGCAACGTAGGGTTCCGATCGCCGAAATGAACCGCTGCGTCGGACGCGCAGCCACCCGCATGGGCCTTCCCCGCCCGAGTTACGAACAGGTGAGAGTCCTTGTGCACGCGGCACGCCGCCTCCGCCGGCAGGCCCCGACGCCTGTCTCCACCGTGGCCCTGGACGTGGCCTTTCGCGTCGCGCCGCCCGAGGCGATTCTTCTCCGCTTCCTCGCACCACCCACGCCGCACCTCCGAGACCGCGCACCACCCAAGTAACAGTCTGTTACAAGGAAGAACGCGTCCGGTCGGGACCGAGGAGGGACTCGAGCAACCGGCCGCCGGCGAGGACGCGCGCGTCCCTCCTCGCGGGCGCGGTGAGCTGCACGGATGCAGGCAAACCGTCCTCGGCCGATCCGCACGGGAGCGCGAGCGCCGGCCAGCCGAGCGCACTCGACGGGTACGTCAAAGAAGTCCCAACCCCGCGCATCTCGAGCTCGTCGACATCAGCCGGCGGCGCGACGAACGCGACCGTCGGCGTCACGAGCAGGTCGAGCCCGCCGGCTGCCTCCGCCATCCGCTCGCGGTACTCGGCACGCTCGCGCTCGGCCGCCGCGACCTCGGCATCCGTGACCCGAAGGCAGCGTTCGATCTTGCTGCGGACGTTCTCGCCATACAGCTCCTCGTTGCCCGGGAACAGCGCGCGGTGGACGTCGGCGGCCTCGCGCATGAAGTCTGCCCGATTCGAGGGAGCGAGCGGCAGCTCGAGCTCGCGCCGCCGAGGGAAGAGCGCGGCCGCCACCGCCACGCGCTCGCGCACCAGCGGATCCGCGCGATCGAGCCAGGCAACGCCGACCTCGAGCTCCTCGAGGGACTCCAACGCGGCCGGCTCGAACCCCGGCGCGAGCACCTGCAGCAGTCGCTCGCAACCGTCGACCGACGACGCCATCGGGCCGACGACGTCGTAGCTCGGCGCGAGCGGGAAGCAGCCTTCGACCGGGACGAGCCCGTGCGTCGGCTTGAAGCCGACGACGCCGCACCACGCCGCCGGGATCCGGATCGACCCCGCCGAGTCGGTGCCGAGCGCGAGCTCGACGTCGCCGACCGCGACCGCCGCCGCAGACCCGCCGCTCGAGCCGCCCGCCAGCCGCCCGGGCGCGGTCGGGTTCGGCACCGTGCCGTAGTGCGGGTTCTGCGACGAGATCCCGTACGCGAACTCGTGCAAATTCGTCTTCCCGGCGACCGCATAGCCGGCCGCCTCGATGCGCAGCACCGACTCCGCGCTCAGCGCCGGCACCTGGTCGGCGAACAAAGCCGACCCGTAAGTCGTCGCCAGCCCGGCCGTGTCCAGCAGGTCCTTCACCGCCACCGGCTCGCCCGCACGCGGCCGCTCCGGACGCGCCAGCCAGATGCCGTCCACTACTGGAAGTGGAGGTAAAGCAGCGCGATCCCGACCGTGCCGGCGAAGAGCAGGATGAAGATGCCGAAGAGCATCCAGCCCATGCGGACGTTCCGGCGAGCGAGCTCGGGATCCATCAGCCGATAACCGCGTCGACGGCGAGGGCCGCGAACAGGAGCGCGAGGTAGAGGAGCGAGTAGTGGAAGAGGAGCATCGCGCGCTGCCGCGTCGTGTCGCGCCGCAACTGCTCGGCAAGCCAGACGAACACGGCCCCGAGGGCGAGAGCGCAAACGACGTACAACGGCCCGGCGCCGCCCCACGCCCAGGGCAGCAGCGTCGCCCCCACGAGTGCCACCGAGTAGAGGACGATCTGGCGTGCGGTCGTCCGATCGCCCCGCACCACGGGCAGCATCGGCACGCGCGCGTTCGCGTAGTTGTCCTTGATCAGCAGCGCAAGCGCCCAGAAATGCGGCGGCGTCCAGACGAAGACGATCGTGAAGAGGAGCAAGGCGGCGATGCCGACGTGCCCGGTGGCAGCAGCCCAGCCGACGAGCGGCGGTACGGCTCCGGCGGCGCCGCCGATCACGATGTTCTGCGACGTCGAGCGCTTCAGCCAGCGCGTGTACACCAGGACGTAGAAGAGGTTCCCCACCAGCGCGAGCACGGCGGCCAGCACGTTGACGGTGCTCGCGAGCAGGACGAACGAGAGCGCCGACAGCGCGAGGCCGAACTCGAGTGCGCGGCTCGGCGCCACGCGGCCCGACGCGACAGGGCGTGAGCTCGTCCGCTTTCCCATCAACGGATCGATGTCGCGGTCGAGGACGTGGTTGAGCGCCGAGGCGCCCCCGCAGGCGAGCGCGAGCCCGAGCATCGCCGCGACGGCGAGGCCCGTCCCCGGCCAACCGCGCGCGCCGACGATCAGCCCGCAGAAGCCGGTGATCAGCAGGAGCGACATGATCCGCGGCTTCGTCAGCGCCACATAGTCGCGCCACGACCCCCACGCGACGCGCTCGCCGCGGAAGCTCTCCGCGACGACGACCACGAGCGCCGCCAACGCAAAAGCAGCGAGCCCGGAGTGGGCATGCGGCCCCGGAACCGCAGCGGCGCTCGCGAACAGAGCCGAGGCCGCGAGCGTCGCCGGCACGAGCCGCCGGTGCGCATACCAGGCCGAGACGATGAGGGCAGCCAGCGGCGGTGCCACGAGCGCCGCGAGCAGCCTGTGCGCCGTTCCCAACCCCTCGGCGCCGGAGATGACCGCAAGGAGCGTCCCGCCCGCCGCGACCAGAGCCGACAGGCGGAGCCATGGCCCGGGCGCGAGCTCGGTCCTCATTGCGGTTGCTCCGCGAGGCGCCGCCGCAGGTCGCGCAGCGGCCGTGCGCTCGTCACGTACGGGACGCTGTCGAAGTTGTGGGCCGGAGGCGGCGACGTCGTGTACCACTCGAGCGTGTCGCCGAGCCAAGGGTCGTTCCCGGCCCGCACGCCCTTGCGCAGGACGTGCGCCCGCCAGATGTTGACGAGGAAGACGAGCGTCGCCAACGCCATCACGCCGGAGCCGATCGTCGAGATCAGGTTGTACGCCTCCCAGAGCCCACCGTGGTGGTACGTGTACACCCTCCGCACCATCCCGAGCAACCCAAGCATGTGCTGCGGCAGGAAGGTCATGTTGAACCCGACGAAGAGCAGCCAGAAGTGCCACTTGCCGAGGCGCTCGTCGAGCATCCGCCCGAACATCTTCGGCCACCAGTAGTAGAGGCCGCCGAAGAAGCCGAAGGCCGAGCCGCCGAAGAGGACGTAGTGGAAGTGGGCGACGACGTAGTACGAGTCGTTGAGCTGCCAGTCGACGGGGAAGGCCGCGAGGAAGATCCCCGACAGGCCGCCCATCGTGAAGAGCGCGATGAAGCCGAGCGCGAACAGCATCGGCGTGTCCAAGATCAGGTTCCCGCGCCAGGTCGTGGCGATCCAGTTGAAGATCTTGATCCCGGTCGGGACCGCGATGATCATCGACGAGATCATGAAGAAGCTGTCGAGGCCCGTCCCGAGCCCGGTCGTGAACATGTGGTGCGCCCACACGAGCATCGAGAAGAAGGCGATCCCGAGTGTCGAGAACGCGACCGCCTTGTAGCCGAAGATCGGCTTGCGCGAGAAGACCGGCAGGATCTCGGAAATCATCCCGAAGACCGGCAGCACCATGACGTAGACCTCTGGGTGGCCGAAGAACCAGAACATGTGCTGGTAGAGCACGATGCTCCCGCCGTGCGAGGGGATGAAGAAGTGCGTCCCGACCGTGCGGTCGAGCAGCAGCAGGGTCACTGCGGCCGATAGCGCCGGCAGCGCGACGAGCAGCACGATCGCGTACGTCTCGATCGCCCAGACGAAGAGCGGCATCCGCATCCACGTCATCCCGGGCGCCCGCATGTTGTGGATCGTGACGATGAAGTTGATCGCTCCGAGCAGCGACGACAGCGTGAGGATGTGGATGCTGAGGATCCAGTAGTCCTGGCCGTGGCCGGGGCTCGTGTAGGGGAAGTTCTCGGACAGCGTCGGGTACGACCACCAGCCCGCGTGCGGCGCGCCACCCTTGGCGAACCAGCTGAGCCAGAGGACGATCCCGCCGAGCAGGAAGAGCCAGTACGAGAGCGCGTTGAGGCGCGGGAACGCCATGTCGCGCGCTCCGATCATCAGCGGCACGAGGAAGTTCGCGAAGCCCGCCAGGATCGGGATGACGACGAGGAAGATCATCGTCGTCCCGTGCATCGTCATGACCTCGTTGTAGGAGTTCTTCGTCAGGAACTTCTCGCCGGGCGTGGCGAGCTGCGAGCGCATGAGGATCGCGAGGATCCCGCCCGCGACGAACCACATGAGCGAGGTCCCGATGTACAGGATCCCGATCCGCTTGTGGTCGACCGTGACGAGCCAGCTCGCAACGCGACCGCTCTTCCAGCCCACGGGATAGACCGCTTCGGACCTAGCCGCCACTCGTCGCTCCCGCGGAGGCGCTGTAGATGTGCTTCCTCATGTACGCGACGAGGCTCGCGATCTGCCCGTGCGTCCAGGTCTTGCCGACGGGCGGCATCGCCCCCAGCGAGCCCGTGAAGCCGTTGCGGAGGATCACGTCGAGCCCCGCCACCTGCTTGAGGAGCGTGTTGCTCGCGATCGACGGCCCGTAGCCGCCCTGCCCCAGGTTGCCGTGGCAGCTCGCGCAGACGCCGTTCCACTCTTGCTTCCCGATCGTCTCCGGGCCGTACTTCGAGACGAAGTGCTGGTACGACTGCTGCGACTCGGCCTGCACGACCGCGCGCATCGACGCGTGGAAGACGCCGCAGAGCTCGGCGCACTGGCCCTCGTAGCTGCCCGCCTTGTTCGCCCTGAACCAGAAGTGGTTGACGCGTCCCGGGATCGCCTGGATCTTGCCCCCGAGCGCCGGCACCCACCAGCTGTGGATGACGTCGGGCGAGACGACCTTGAGGTCGACGACCTGGCCGACGGGGACGTGCATCGTCCCGATCGATCGGGCGTGGTTCGGCGAGTCGACGTAGTCGAACTGCCAGTAGAACTGGTGACCCTCGACCGTGATGTGGATCGGGTCCGTGGAAGCCGGGGCGCTGTCGATGTTCGGCAGCTCGAGGAAGACGACGACACCGATCACGCAGAGAATCACGACCGGGATCACCGTCCAGATCAGCTCGAGGCGCGTGTGGCCGTGAACCTGCGCTCCCTCGACCTCGCGCGAGCGGCCGCGCCGGCGGTACTTGACGATGAAGGCGACGAGCAGCCCCTCGACGATCACGAAGATCGCCGACGTGAAACCGAGGATGACGTAGTACGCGGTCTGGGTGTGGCTCGCGTTCGGCGACTCGGGCTGCACAGGCGTGAAGCCACCGTTCGCGGCTGTGGCGACGCCCGCCGTCGCAAGCGCGAGCAGCACGGCGAGGACGAAGGACGGCAGCTTCCAGCGCACGCGAAGGCATTCTATGAAGGTGTCCCAACGCACGCGGATCGAACTGCCCGAGCACGTCCCCTCCGTCTTCGACGTCTACGTCGGCGGCGTCCGGCAGGTGCCCGGGCGCGACTTCGAGCTGGAGGGACGCTCGGTCGTCTTCCCGCGTCCGCTCGCCCAGGAGGGGAAGCTCGGATTCTGGCGCTGGGCTTCGATGTGGCTCGGGATCGCGGGCACGTACCGCAAGCACGAGGCGGTCGACCTCGTCTACGAGGCCGACGGGCGCCGCGAGGTCGAGACCGGACTGCAGCCGCAGCCGTACGACTCGGAGTGAGCTATGCCTTCGCGACCGGCTCGAGCCGGTATCCGACGCCGTAGCGCGTCTGGATGAAGGTGTGGCTCGACGCCGGGCGGTCGACCTTCTCGCGGAGCCGGCGGACGAAGACGTCCACGGTGCGGTCGCGATGCGACTCGCGCCGGCCCCACAGCTTCTGCAGCAGCTCGTCGCGCGTGACGACGCGGCCGCGGTCGAGGGCGAGCTGGTAGAGGAGCCGGAACTCCGTCGGCGTCAGCTTGGCGCTCCGGTTGTCGACGTACGCCTGCACCTCGAGCGGGTCGATGCGGAGCTCCTCGATCTCGATCGGCTCGCCGCGGGGTGTCTCCTCCCGGCGCAGCGCCCGCCGAGACGCTGCACGCACACGGGCGACGAGCTCCTTCATCGAGAACGGCTTGACGAGGTAGTCGTCGGCCCCGATCTCGAGCGCGTGCACGCGATCGTGCTCGGTGCCGCGAGCGGAGACGACGACGATCGGCGTGCCGATCCCCTCGTCACGGGCCGTCTCGATCAGCTTCCAGCCGTCGACGCCCGGCAGCATCAGGTCGAGCACGCAGACGTCCGGCTTCTCGTAGCGGAGCCGGGCCAGACCCTGCGTGCCGTTGCCGACCGTGACCGGGTCGAAGCCGGCGGCCCCGAGATGCCGCGCCATCCCCTGTGCAATGACCTCGTCATCCTCGACGATCAGAACCTTCGGCATGCTTGTGTCCATTATCGGCTGCGGCTCCGTTGGCGAAGGGTAGACGGATGGTGAAGAAGCGGTGAACGAAGAACGGGCCAGAGCCGTCGTCGAAGGCTCCGACGCCCCCGTCGTCGTGCTCGACAGCGAGCGGAGAATCGTGGCGGCCAACCGTGCCGCGGCGAGCACCCTGGGCGGCGCGGAGCCGGGCCGGCGGCTCGGTGAGGAGCAGACCGCAGCTCGTCCGGAGCTCCTCGTCCTCTTCCTCGAATCTGCGCCAGAGCTTCCGGCGTACCAGGAGCTGCGCGCCGGCTTCACCGCGGCGGTCTCACACGAGCTGCGCACGCCGCTCGCGCGGCTGCTCGTGCTGCTCGAGAGCGCGACGCTGCCCGGATCCGACGTCGACGCCCTGATGGAGCAGGCGCGGCAGGAGGTCGAGCAGGCGCGGGAGCTGATCGACGACGTGCTCTTCCTCGGCGAGCTCGAGACAGGGCGCGAGGTCGTCTCGCTCGGCCGCACGGCCGCGCAGCCGGTGGTGGAGGAGGTCGCCGCCTCGTTCGAGGAGCGAGCGAACCACGCGCAGATCTCGGTGGAGGTGCGCGCGGACGGCGGCGTCGCGCTGCCGCTGCGGCCGCGGATGCTCCGGGTCGTGGTCGAGAACCTGCTCGCGAACTCGATCCGCTACGCCGGGCCGGGGAGCACGTGCGTCGTCGAGGTGTCGCAGTCGGACGAGGGCCCGTTCATCGCGGTCTCGGACGACGGCAAGGGTGTCGCTGCCGTCGATCTCCCGCGGCTGTTCGAGCGCTTCTACCGCGGCGACCAGGCCCGGACGAGTCGAGGCACGGGTCTTGGCCTCGCAATCGTCAAGCACGTCGTCACCTCCGCGGGAGGCGAGGTGGACGCAACGAGCGAACCGGGCCACGGCCTCGCGGTACGCGTTCGTTTCCCGCGCGGCTGACCGAGCCGCGTCCGACCTAGTAACAGTCTGTTACTAGCTTGGACAGTGGCCCGCCGGCACACGGCCGACGGCTTGGCACGAGCGGCTCCGAAGCACTTAGTAACAGTCTGTTACCAGGAACGACAGGTCCGGCTCAGCCGAACCTGCCGGTGACGTAGTCCTCCGTCCGCCTGTCGGACGGGGCCGTGAAGATCTTCTCGGTCGCGTCGTACTCGATCAGCTCGCCCCAGCGCTCGCCCTCTTCGCCGCGCGAGATCGAGAAGAACGCCGTCATGTCGGCGACGCGGGCGGCCTGCTGCATGTTGTGGGTCACGATCACGAACGAGTACTGGCCCTTGAGCTCGTGCAGGAGCTGCTCGATCGCCTGCGTCGCGATCGGGTCGAGCGCCGAGGCCGGCTCGTCCATGAGCACGACGTCCGGCTCGACGGCAATCGCGCGCGCGATGCAGAGCCGCTGCTGCTGGCCGCCCGAGAGCGAGAGCGCGCTCGCCTTCAGTCGGTCCTTCACCTCGTCCCAGAGAGCCGCCTGCGTCAGGGCCCGCTCGACGCGGTCGGAGAGGTTGTCCTTCATCCCGAGCACCTTCAAGCCCCACGCGACGTTGTCGTGGATCGACTTCGGGAACGGATTCGGGCGCTGGAACACCATCCCGATCGTCCGCCGCACCGCGACCGGATCGACGTCCCGGCCGGAGATGTCCTGGCCGTGGTAGCGGATCGTCCCCGTCTGGCGAAAGCTCGGGACGAGGTCGTTCATCCGGTTCAGGCAGCGGATGAACGTGCTCTTGCCGCAGCCGGATGGGCCGATCACGGCCGTGACGAGGTTCTTGTAGACCTCCATCGACACGTCCTTCAGAGCCGGCTTGGAGCCGTAGATCGCGGTCAGATCCCGAATGTCGAAGACCTGTTGGAGCCGCTCGCGGGGCGGCAGCGGCTGGCGCTTCGTCTCGACACGCACGGCGGCCTCGATCGTACTCGACACGCTCTCTCCCTTCATCTCGCTCATCGCCCGGCACGCATGATCTTGCGCTTGCTGCGCGTCGCGAGCCAGCGTGCGGTGAGGCTCGCGACGAGGATGAAAAGGATCAAGACGAGCGCCGCCGCCCAGGCGCGTGCGTGGTCGGACGGCTCGGCAGAATCCGAGAGTTCGAACACCGCGACGGGAACGCTTTGAATCGCCCCGGACGGATTCCAATGAATCCCATTCGGTGCCAGCGAGCACGTGAAGAGCAGAGGCGCGGTCTCCCCCGCAACACGCGCGACCGCGAGCGTCGTGCCCGTGAGCACGCCGCCGATCGTCTGCGGGAGCACGATCCCCAGGGTGGTGCGCCAACGAGGCGCGCCGACGCCGAGCCCCGCTTCTCGCAGGGAGTTGGGCACGAGGGCGAGCACCTCGACCGTCGCGCGGTAGACGAACGGGAGCATGATCACCGCGAGCGCAAACGCGCCTGCGTACGCACTCTGGCCGTGCGCCACCACGATCAGGCCGTAGACGAAGAACCCGATCACGATCGCGGGAACTCCGGCGAGGACGTCGAGGGTCAGCCCGATCGCGCTGCGGATCGGTCTCGGGGCGAACTCGTTCACGTAGACGGCGATCAGGATCCCGAAGGGCAGCGCCATCGCCGTGGCGAGGCCTACGAGGACGAGCGATCCGGCGAAGGCGTTCGCGAGACCCTGCGGGACGGCGGGCTCGAACTGCACCTGCGACTTGGTGAGGAAGTCGAGGTTCAGCTGACTCCACCCACGCTGCGCAACCGACCACACCACGACGCCGAGGAAGAAGACGGCGATGGCCGCCGCGAGCCAGGCGAGCGCCTCCATGCCGCGGTTGAACACCCGTCGTCGTCGCAGGCGGTCCTGCGGGCGGTGCAGCGGGCTCAGCTCGACCGCGCTCATCAGGCCGCCAGCCCCTTGCGGCGTGCTGCCCGGCGCACGATGAGCTGCGCCAGCAGGTTCACGAGAATCGAGAAGACGAGCAGGATGAGGGCGAGGTAGATGAGCGACGAGGTCTCGAGCCCGGACCCCGAGCCCTGGTAGTTGAGCGCGATCTTCCCGCCGAGCGTCTGCCCGGTGTCGAAGAGGTTGAGGTGGATCCCGAGCCCGTCTCCGAGCACCAGCGCGACCGCGATCGCCTCGCCGACCGCTCGGCCGAAGCCGAGGATCATCGCCGCGGCAACCCCGCCGCCTGCGTAGGGGAAGACGACGCCGCGCACCATCTCCCAGCGCGTGACGCCGAGGCCGAGCGCCCCCTCCTTCAGCTCCTGCGGCACGGTGAGGAACAGCTCACGCGAGATGCTCGCGATGATCGGCAGGATCATGATCGTCAGGACGACGATCCCTGTGAAGACGTTCGAGCCGTACGACGACGGCCCGAAGAGCGGGATGAACCCGATCGTCGAGTGGAGGGCCGGATCGACGTGGTCGCGCAGGATCGGGGCGAGCACGAGGATGCCCCAGAGCCCGATCACGACGCTCGGAATCGCGGCGAGCGTCTCGACGAGCGCGGTGACGGGGCCGCGGATCCAGCCGGGGGCGAGCTCACTGAGAAAGAGCGCGACGCCCAGCGCGATCGGGGTGGCCAGGAGCAGCGCGCCGATCGAGGTGACGGCAGTGCCGAAGAGGAAGCTGCCGGCCCCGTAGGCCTCGCGGCCGTGGACCGGGTTCCAGACGACGTGCCAGACGAACGGAAGCCCGAAGGCGTGGAGGGCGGGTCTCGCGCCCGAGGCGATCTTCCAGACGATCAGCCCGACCAGCACGAGCGCTCCGACGGCCGCGATCCCCGCGGTGCCCTGCAGGATGAGATCGCCGAAACGCGCCCGCCGCCCCGGGAAGGGGCGGCGGGCAGCGTCCGTGGTGGCGTCGAGAGAGGTCACGATCGCGCCGGCCCTCTCCGCCTACGAGTGGATCTTCTTGATCTGCTTCTTGTCGAATGCCACGACGGCCTTCGGCAGCGGCTCGAAGATGAGCGCCGGACCGAACGACTGGCCCATCGTGATCGCCCAGCTCAGGACCTTCTTGATGTTGGTGGCGTTCCCACCCGACGACCTCTGCACGTCGACGTACGTGTAAGTGCAGATCGGATACGCGTTCCGGAACTTCTTGCTCTTGGGCGGATTGACGATCGAGAGCGACCCGTCCTTTGCGGGATGCGTGTCGAGGGAAGCGGCCGCCAGGATGCCCTTCGCCCGCGGCTGGACGAAGTTGCCGGACCGGTTCTTCATTTTGAACAGGCCGAGGTGGTTGTGGACGGCGTAGTAGACGTCGACGTAGCCGATCGCTCCGGGCGTCGTCCTGACGCCACCGGCGACGCCGGCGCTCTTCGCCTCACCTTCGCCCGTCGGCCAGCTGACCGAGGTCCCCGTGCCGACCGACGACTTCCAGCCGGAGGAGACGTGGGAGAGGTAATCCGTGAAGTTGTAGGTCGTGCCCGAGCTGTCGGACCGGTGGACGACGGTGATCTGCTTGCTCGGAATGCTCTTGCCCTTGTTGAGCTTCGTGATCGCAGGGCTGTTCCAGTTCGTGATCTTGCCCTGGAAGATCTTCGCGAGCACCTGCCCGGTCATGTTCAGGTGCTGGAGGCTGCCCAGGTTGTAGATCACGCCTGTGGCCGCGAGCGCCCAGGGGATCTGCACGCATGAGCTGCACGTCGGGTCGAACTGCGACAGCGGCGCGTCGCTCGCGCCGAAATCGGCCTGCTTGTTCGTGATCGCGGAGACGCCTCCACCCGAGCCGACCGGGTTGTAGTTGAGCGAGATCCCGAGCGCTGAGCTGACCGGGGCCTCCCACTTCGCCACCAGCGGGGCGACGAACGTGCTGCCCGCGCCGTTGACGCTGCCCGCGGTGGTCTTGGCGGACGCTGTGCCGGCGATGACCACCGCCACGACGGCAACGCCTGCGGCCGCAGCCGCGACGAGGGAGACGCGAACGAGCTTGCCGTTTCTCGGCATCTTTTTCCTCCTCCTCAGGGTTCGCGGCCACCGTACGGCGGAGGGTCGGGCGGGTGGGGTACGGCCGCGTTGCGAGGTGGAGACGAAGTGGTAACGGCCCCTGGCGCACCCCTTTGAAGTCAGCTAGTACGCTGGATTGCGATGTCGATCGACACGGCTCTGCAGCAGATCGAGGCCCAGCTCCAGGAAATGGGGCAGCGGGTCCTCACCGCCGTCCACGGCGCGACCCGCGCGCTCGAGGAGCGCGACCGAGAGCTCGCGGGCGAGGTGATCGCCTTCGACGACGAGGTCGACAACCACTTCCTCGGCATCCAGCAGCAGATTCAGTCGATGCTCGCCCTGCAGACGCCGGTCGCCCGCGATCTGCGCCTCCTGCTCGCGATGATCCACATCAACCTCCTGCTCGAACGGAGCGCCGACGGATGCGTGACGGTCGCGAAGCTGTCGCAGCTCGTGGCCGACGTCGAGCCGGATCCCGCGCTCGTCGAGGTCCTGACCGAGATGGGCGAACGGGCCGAGGAGATGCTGCGTGTGGCGCTCGATTCCTTCAGCCGCCGTG
Source organism: Thermoleophilia bacterium (assembly GCA_025928515.1). Lineage (GTDB taxonomy): Bacteria > Actinomycetota > Thermoleophilia > Gaiellales > Gaiellaceae > Palsa-739. The sequence continues at coordinate 4,969 of JAICJI010000019.1, read as the reverse complement.
ACCTCGCGGGCGCCGAGAGCCTCGTCGAGCTCGACGAGCTGATCGACCGCGCCAACCGCCGCTTCGTCGAACGGCTCGTGGACGTGATGGCCGAACCGGAGTTCCGCGAGTGGGGCCTGCGGATGGTCGTCGTCGCGCGGACGATCGAGCGAATCGGCGACCGCGCGGTCGACATCGGGGAGCAGACGGCCTACCTGCTCACGGCCGAGTTCCGCGAGTTCACAGACGCCTCCCACCCGGTCGGCTAGCGACGATGGACTGGCGGCTCTACAAGGCGATCTACGACGTCTCGCTCCACCACCACTGGATCGGGACGCTCTTCAGCGACATCGAAAAGGTGAGCATTCCGCTGATGGTGCTGATCACCGGTGCGCTCTGGTTCTTCAGCCGTCCAGGCGGTGACCGGAAATGGAAGCTCGCTTGCGGGAGCGGCTTCGCCTCGGCCGCACTCGCGTACGCCGCCGCCTTCGCCACTCATCACCTGTGGTCACGGCCGCGGCCGTACCTGGACCACCAGATCAGCCATCCCTGGTCGAGCGCCACGGATGCGTCGTTCCCGAGCGATCATGCGACGTTGTCGTTCGCGATCGCCTTCGCGGTGCTCGCCTTCGATCCAGTGGTAGGGGCGCTCGTGCTCGTGGTCGCTCTGGTCATCGCGGTCGGACGGCTGTTCATCGGAGCGCACTACCCGAGCGACGTCGCCGCCGGGCTCCTGGTCGGCCTGATCGCCGCAGGCGTCGTCGTCAGGCTCCTCCCCCGCTTCGTCTCGTGGGTCGTCTCCTACGTGGAGCGCGTCAGCGATCCACTGCTGCGGCCGCTCTGGCGGCCCGGGACGCGCTAGCCGAGCTCAGCCCGGAGCCGGCCGTGCCGCTCGGCGAGGCCGCGTAGCCGTCTCGCCAGCGCCGCGGTCAGCGCTCCGCGCTCGAGCCGCCAGCTCCAGTTCCCCTCCGAGACGCCGGGACGGTTCATCCGCGCGTCGCTGCCGAGCCCGAGCACGTCCTGGGCCGGGACGACGGCGAGGGAAGAGCGCGAGCCGTAGGCGAGTTCGATCAGGCTCCAACTCGGCTCGCCGGGATCGAGCCCGGTGGCAGCCCGTTCGCGCGGCCTTAAGCTCTCGAACCAGCCGACGGCCGTGTCGGTGTCGTGCGTGCTCGTGTACGCGACGGAGTTCGGACGGTGGTTCGCGAGGGCGTGCGGGTTGCGACTGCCGCCGCGAAAGGCCCAGAGGAGCACGACCATGCCGGGCAGGCCGAGCTCGTCCCGCAGGCGGTGCACCGGCGGTGTGATGTGACCGAGGTCCTCGGCGATCAGCGGCAGATCGCCGAGCTCGCGCTCGACCGCCGCGAAGAGCTCCGCACCAGGCCCCGGCCGCCAGCGCCCGCTCCGAGCGGTCGAGTTCCGGGCCGGGATCGCCCAGTACGAGACGAAGCCGCGGAAGTGGTCGATGCGGCAGACGTCGACGAGCTCGAACGTGCGGCGGAAGCGCTCGCGCCACCAGTGGAACCCCGTCGCGCGGTGGACGGGCCAGTCGTACAACGGGTTCCCCCAGCGCTGGCCGTTGGCGCTGAGCGCGTCGGGCGGAGCGCCCGCGACCTCCCCGTGCGCGAACAGCTCCGGCCAGGCGGCGAGGTCTGCGCCTGCGTCGGAGACGTAGATCGGCAGGTCGCCGATCAGCCGGACGCCGCGCTTCGCCGCGTACGTGCGCAGTGCGCCCCACTCGCGCTCGAAGCGCACCTGGTCGACGAGCGCCTCCGCGCCGGCGAAGCCCGTCCAGCCTCCCGTCCAGTACGGATTGCGCGCGACGAAGTCCTCGACCTCCTTGCCGGTGACCCGCGCCTCGGGATGCGCGAGGAGCTGCGGCGACGCGGCGAACGCCGACGGAGACCGATACGGCGACTGATATTCGTCGGGCGGCCCGAGCGGCAGCACCTGCCACCACGACTGTCCCGCCGCCGCGAGCCAGTCGACGAAGCGGTACGCGTCGCGGTCGAGCTTGCCCGACGGGAGCGAGGTCGGATGGAGCAGGATGCCGGCCGAGCGAGGGAGCTGCACGTTTTGATCCTTCCGCATCAGTGAGACTTCGGAGGTGTCCATCCCGAAAACGGCTCCCCCGCGGATCCAGATCCACGAGGTCTCACCCCAGGTCGACTGCGGCCGCTACCCGGTCAAGCGCACCGTCGGCGACCTCGTCGCTGTCACTGCCCGGATCTTCCGCGACGGGCACGAGACACTCGGCGCGACGATCCGGCACAAGGGGCCGGACGCGACGCGCTGGACCGAGACGCCGCTCGAGCCGCTCGGCAACGACGTATGGGCCGGCTCCTTCGAGGTCGACCGGCCCGGGCTCTGGAGCTTCCGGATCGAGGCGTGGGTCGACCGTGTGGCCTCGTTCCAGGAGGAGCTTCGGCGCAAGGTCTCGGCAGGCCAGCCCGACTTGACGGGAGAGCTGTCCGAAGGCGCCGTACTGCTCGGCGACGAGGAGCTCACGGTCGAGACGGCGCTTGCGGCGCCGGCGGGCGAGCGCTCCGAGAAAGCGTGGTCGGCGACGTATGCGGTGGACGCCGACCGCGTGCTGGCTCGCTTCGGCTCCTGGTACGAGCTCTTCCCCCGCTCGTGGGGCGGCTTCGCCGGCGTGCGGGAGCAGCTGCCTCGGCTCGCGGAGCTCGGCTTCGACGTGCTCTACCTGCCGCCGATCCACCCGATCGGCGTCACGAACCGCAAGGGCCGGAACAACTCCGAGACGGCGAAGGCCGGCGACGTCGGCAGCCCGTGGGCGATCGGTGGAAACGAGGGCGGCCACGATGCGATCGAGCCGTCGCTCGGCACCGAGCAAGAGCTTCGCGCGCTCGTGTCCGACGCGAAGAAGCTCGGGATCGAGATCGCGCTCGACTTCGCGATCCAGTGCTCGCCCGACCACCCGTGGCTGAAGGAGCACCCCGAGTGGTTCTTCCGCCGCCCCGACGGGACGCTGAAGTTCGCCGAGAACCCGCCGAAGCGCTACCAGGACATCTACAACGTCGACTTCGGCAGCGAGGACTGGCGCGGGCTCTGGCGGGCGCTGCTCGACGTAGTCCTGCATTGGGTGGGCTGCGGCATCACCGTCTTTCGTGTCGACAACCCGCATACGAAGCCGCTGCCGTTCTGGGAGTGGCTGATCGCCGAGGTGCGGCGTGAGCACCCCGACGTGCTCTTCCTCGCGGAGGCTTTCACGCGGCCGGCCCCGATGACCGCGCTTGCGAAGTCGGGGTTCGCGCAGAGCTACACGTACTTCACCTGGAAGAACAGCCGCTGGGAGTTGCTCGAGTTCCTCGGCCAGTTGCTCGAGTGGCGCGAGTTCTACCGGCCGAACTGCTTCGCGAACACGCCGGACATCCTGCACGAGTACCTGCAGAACGGCGGCCGCGCCGCGTTCGAGGCCCGGCTCGTGCTCGCCGCGACGCTGTCGCCCTCCTACGGCCTCTACTCCGGCTTCGAGCAGCTCGAGAACGTGCCCGTGCGCCCGGGCTCCGAGGAGTACCTCAACTCGGAGAAGTACGAGCTGAAGCAGCGGACGCTCGACGGGCCGCTGCTCCCGCTGGTCGCGAAGCTCAACGCCGCCCGGCGCGAGAACCCGGCGCTGCAGTGGCTCGAGCCGCTCACGGTTCTCGAGACCGAGAACGAGCGCCTGTTTGCCTTCCTCAAGCGACGCGGCGAGAACAGCGTCGTCACCGTGGTCAACCTCGATCCCGCTGCGACACAGGCCGGAGTCTGCATCGTTCCGGTCTCGGCCGGCTTCCCTCCCGCCTACCCGGTGCAAGACCTCCTGTCGGACGAGACCTGGACGTGGCGGATCGGCCGTAACTACGTCAAGCTCGGCCCGGGTCAGAGCCACGTGCTTAGGATCGGCGGCCGATGAGCGAGCAATGGTTCGAGAGAGATCCGCTGTGGTTCAAGCGGGCCGTCTTCTACGAGATCCACATCCGTGGCTTCTTCGACGGCAACGACGACGGCTCCGGCGACTTCCGCGGCCTCATCGACAAGCTCGACTATCTCGAGTGGCTCGGCGTCGACTGCCTTTGGCTGCTGCCGATGTACGAGTCACCGCTGCGCGACGGCGGCTACGACATCTCGAACTTCTTCGGGCTGCACCCGGACTACGGCTCGGTCGAGGACTTCCGCGAGTTCGTCGAGCAGGCGCACCAGCGCGGCATGCGCGTGATCGCGGACCTCGTGATGAACCACACCTCCGCCGACCATCCCTGGTTCCAGGAGTCGCGCGCGGATCCCGACGGCCCGAAGGGCGACTGGTACGTCTGGTCGGACTCGGACGAGCGCTATCCCGATGCGCGCATCATCTTCATCGACACGGAGCCGTCGAACTGGACGCTCGACCAGGCCCGCGGCCAGTACTACTGGCACCGCTTCTTCCACCACCAGCCGGACCTCAACTACGACAACCCGGAGGTGCAGGAGGCGATGCTAGAGGTCCTCCGCTTCTGGCTCGACCTCGGCATCGACGGCTTCCGGCTCGACGCCGTGCCGTACCTCTTCGAGCGGGACGGGACGAGCGGCGAGAACCTCCCCGAGTCGCACGAGTACCTCAAGCGCGTCCGCGCCGAGGTCGACGCGCGCTACCCCGACCGGCTGCTGCTCGCCGAGGCGAACCAGTGGCCCGAGGACGTCGTCGACTACTTCGGCGAAGGCGACGAATGCCAGATGTGCTTCCACTTCCCGGTCATGCCGCGGATGTTCATGGCCGTGCGGCGCGAGGACGCCACGCCGATCTACGAGATCCTCGACCGGACGCCGCACATCCCCGACAACTGCCAGTGGGGACTCTTCCTGCGCAACCACGACGAGTTGACGCTCGAGATGGTCACCGACGAGGAGCGGGACTACATGTACGAGGAGTACGCGAAGGACCCGCGGATGAAGCTCAATCTCGGCTTCCGCCGTCGCCTCGCCCCGCTGCTCGACGCGGGCCGCGACG
>JAICJI010000064.1 GCA_025928515.1 Thermoleophilia bacterium | reverse complement strand
TGTCGTCGGTCCCGTCGCGGTTGTCCTCGAGGTTCGCCTGGTTGTGCTTGTCGTTGTAGGAGACGAGGTCGTGCAGCGTGAAGCCGTCGTGGGCCGTGACGAAGTTGATCGAGGCGAACGGATCGCGGCCGTTCGACTGGTACAGGTCGGCGGAGCCCGTGAAGCGCTGGGCGAACTCGCCGACGCTGCCCTGGCCGCGCCAGAAGTCGCGCACCGAGTCGCGGTACTTCCCGTTCCACTCCGCCCACAGCACCGGGAAGTTGCCCACCTGGTAGCCGCCGGGCCCGACGTCCCACGGCTCGGCGATCAGCTTCACCTGCGAGAGCACCGGGTCCTGGTGGATCGTGTCGAAGAAGGCCGACAGGCGGTCGACGTCGTAGAACTCGCGCGCGAGCGCCGACGCGAGGTCGAAGCGGAAGCCGTCGACGTGGCACTCGAGCACCCAGTAGCGAAGCGAGTCCATGATCAGCCGCAGCACCGACGGGTGCACCGGGTTCAGCGAGTTGCCGGTGCCGGTGAAGTCCATGTAGAAGCGCGGGTCGTCGGGCATCAGCCGGTAGTAGCTCGAGTTGTCGAGCCCGCGGAACGAGAGCATCGGCCCGAGGTGGTTCCCCTCGGCGGTGTGGTTGTAGACGACGTCGAGGATCACCTCGATGCCCGCTCGATGGAGCGCCTTGACCATCCCCTTGAACTCGCGCACCTGCTCGCCGGCGGTGCCGGTCGAGGAGTAGAGGGCGTGCGGCGCGAGGTACCCGATCGAGGAGTAGCCCCAGTAGTTCGTGAGCCCGCGGTCGTGGAGGAACCCCTCGTCGGCGATGTGGTGGATGGGCAGCAGCTCGACCGCGGTGATGCCGAGGTCGCGGAGGTAGGCGAGCGCCGGCTCGGCGGCGAGGGCGCCGTACGTGCCGCGGAGGTCGTCGCGGATCTCCGGATGGCGCTGCGTGAAGCCCTTCACGTGCGCTTCGTAGATGACGGTGTCGTTCCAGGCGATCTGCGGCGGCCGGTCGTCCTCCCAGTCGAAGGAAGGGTCGATCACGACGCACTTGGGGACGGCCTCGGCGTCGTCCTCGTCGTCGAGCTCGAGGTCGGCGTCCTCCGCCGTGCCGGGCACGTACGGCAGGACGTTGGCCCGATCCCACTCGACCGGACCCTCGATCGCCTTCGCATACGGGTCGATGAGGAGCTTGTTCGGGTTGAAGCGGTGGCCGGCAGCCGGGTCGTAGGGCCCGTGGACGCGGTAGCCGTACCGCTGTCCAGGCCCGACGCCGGGGACGTAGCAGTGCCAGTTGTGGGCGGTGACCTCGCTCAGCTCGAGCCGCGTCTCGCCGTCGCCGTCGAACAGGCAGAGCTCCACGCGCTCGGCGTGCTCGGAGAAGACGGCGAAGTTCGTTCCCTCGGAGTCGCACGTGGAGCCGAGCGGAAACGGGTGTCCCGGCCAGACGTTCATCCGCGGGAGAATTCCACGCGCCGGTTGGCGAAGTCGGCGACGAGCGTCGCGTCGCCGCGCCGGAGCCGCAGAACCTTCGCGTCTTCGTCGACTTCCGTCTCGAGCTCGCGCGGGAGCTCGCGGCGCAGAGCGAGCAGCTCCCGGTAGAGCGGGTCGGGCTCGCGAGGCCGGAGCTTCGAGCGGACGAAGGTCTCGACCGCTTGCGGATCCGGCACCTCCTGGCCCGAGAACGCGGCGAAGTCGGCGAACTCCCGGCGGCGCCCGTCGCGCGTCGCCTCGGCGATGGCCGGGTCGATGTGGTCGGTGAAGAACTGGAACGGCGCCGTCTCGAGCCACTCTTCGCCCATGAAGAGGAACGGCGTGGTTGGGGAAAAGAGCGTGACGGCGGCTGCGACGCGCAGCGCATCCTCCGGCAATCGGTCGCCGACGGCGCGGTTGCCGACCTGGTCGTGATTCTGGGCACAGATCACGCTGCGACGCGGGTCGCGGCCCCGGCCGGCCAGGTCTTCGGCCAGCGAGGGGACCGAGCCGTAGCCCGCGTAGTAGCCGTCGCGCTCGCCGGTGAGCAGGACGTGCAGCTCGTGGTGCGCGCGGTCGGCCCACTGTGCGTCGTGCCCCCACTCGTCGATCGGCCGCCAGTCGTCGACCTCCATCTCGGAGATGACGAGCGCGTCGCCGACGCGCTGCTTCAGCTCCGCACAGACGTGCAGCGGCGAGTCGTCGAGGATCGCGTGCACCGCGTCGAGCCGCAGGCCGTCGACGTGGAAGTCGCGCACCCATTGCTCGGCGTTCTGGATCGCCCACTCTCGGACGCCGCGCTGCGCGTAGTCGAGTGCGTCTCCCCAGAACGTCTCGTGGCGGTCCGTGAAGTACGGGCCGAACGCGCGCAGCGCCTCGTCGCCAGGCCCGACGTGGTTGTAGACGACGTCGAGGATCACGCCGAGCCCTTCTGCGTGCGCGGCATCGACCAGGCGGGCGAGGCCGTTCGGGCCGCCGTAGGCCGGATGGACAGCGTAGGTGTAGAGGCCGTCGTAGCCCCAGCCGCGCTCGCCCGGGAAGGTCGCGACCGGCATCAGCTCGATCGCCGTCACACCGAGCTCGCGCAGGCGGCGCAGCCGCGGGACGACGCCGTCGAACGTGCCCTCCTCGCTGAAGGTCCCGACATGGAGCTCGTAGAGCACGAGCTCGTCGAGGGGCACGCCTTCCCAACCGCCGTCGTTCCATTCGAAGGCGTTGGTGTCGAGGACGCGCGACGGGCGGCTGACGCCCTCCGGCTGCCAGCGGGAGCAGGGATCGGGCCAAGCGTCGCCGTCGACGACGAAGACGTAGTCGTCGCCGCGGAACGTGCCGACCCAGCACTCGCCGTCCGGCTCGAGCGCCACCTCTTCCTCCGAGCGAACCGAAACGGCCCGAGCCGAAGGCGCCCAGACGCGCATCTCGACCGTGCCGTCGCCCACCGGCACGGCTCCCAACCGCGGCACTCGGCTTACTCCGGAACGAGCCAGACCGCGCCGAGCGGAGGCACGGTCAAGGTGGCTGAGAACGGCTGCTCGTGCCACGGCACTGCCTCTGCCTCGACGCCGCCGAGGTTGCCGACGCCGCTGCCGCCGTAGAACGCCGAGTCCGTGTTGAGCACCTCGAGCCAGCGGCAGCACACCGGCATCCCGACGCGGTAGTCGTGGCGCGGCACCGGCGACAGGTTGAGGACGCAGACGAGCGGGGGCGCGTCGCCCTCGCCGACCCGCGCGAACGCGAGCACGTTGTTGGCGGTGTCGTTCGCCTCGAGCCAGCGGAAGCCGGCCGGGTCGAAGTCAAGCTCCCAGAGGGCCGGCGTGTCGCGGTAGATCCGGTTCAGGTCGCGGACGAGCGCGTGAATCCCCTCGTGCTCGGCGTACTCGAGCAGGTTCCAGTGGAGCGAGCCCTCGGCGTTCCACTCCTCCCATTCGCCGAGCTCGCCGCCCATGAAGAGGAGCTTCTTGCCGGGATGTGCCCACATGTACGCGTAGAGCGAGCGCAGGTTCGCGAACTTCTGCCACCGGTCGCCCGGCATCTTGTCGAGCAGCGACCGCTTGCCGTGCACGACCTCGTCGTGCGACAGCGGCAGGACGAAGTTCTCGCTGAATGCGTACATGAGCGAGAACGTCAGCGTGTGGTGGTGGAAGCGCCGGTAGACCGGGTCCTTCTGGAAGCAGGAAAGCGTGTCGTGCATCCAGCCCATGTTCCACTTGAAACCGAAGCCCAACCCGCCGAGGTAGGTCGGTCGGGAAACCGCCGGCCAGGCGGTGGACTCCTCGGCGACAGTGATGCAACCGGGCACCCGCTTGTAGGCGGTGGCGTT
>JAICJI010000004.1 GCA_025928515.1 Thermoleophilia bacterium | reverse complement strand
GATGTCGTTCTGGACGGTGCCGCGGAGCGCTTCCGGTGCGACGCCCTGCCCTTCGGCCACCAGCTCGTAGAGGAGGAGCAGCAGCGACGCCGGCGCGTTGATCGTCATCGAGGTCGAGACCTCGCCGAGCGGAATCCCGGCGAGCAGGATCGCCATGTCCGCGATGGAGTCGATCGCCACGCCGGTGCGGCCGACCTCGCCGAGCGCGCGCGCGTCGTCGGAGTCGTAACCGAGCTGGGTCGGCAGGTCGAAGGCTATGGAGAGACCCGTCTGGCCGCGATCGAGGAGGTAGCGGTAGCGCGCGTTCGACTCCTCGGCGGAGGCGAAGCCCGCGTACTGGCGGATCGTCCACGACCGGCCCCGGTACATGTCCGGGTACGGCCCGCGGGTGAAGGGGTATTCGCCCGGCGGCTCGAGCTCGCGCGGCGCGTCAGCGGCGACGTAGACCGGCTTCACCTCGATGCCGGACTCGGTTCGCCGGTCGCCGGTCTCTGCCACGCATAGATCGTAAGCGGCTAGGCCGCGTGCTGGCACCGCGAGCTCACCGGCCGCGGCTTCGATACCGCGGCCGGCGAGCTCGCCGCCCGCGGAGGGGCGGGCAGAGGCGAGAGACGGTCGGCCAGTCCACGGAGAGCAAACGCGGCTCCCGCGCGGAACCTGCCCGGGGCGCGCAACCGCTCGGCCGTCGCAGCGGCCTCACGGCCGCGGCGATCCGTCGAGAAGAGGGCGAAAAACTCGGGCGGCTGGGGAATCATCGTGCGAGCTCCTTCTGTTCGATGAATCTCATCTGTTCGAAGATTATCGAACAAGAATACTCGATGTCAAGCACGGATTGGAACATGGCGCTATCATCGCGGTGACAGTTCGATGACGATCGAAAACGTCAGACAGCCGCGAAACATTCCCGCGCCGCGCGTCGTCGACGTCTCGCGCCCGGGCCGGCCGCTCACCGTGGAGATCGACGCGGCCGAGGCAGCAGAGCTGATCCTCACCGTCGCGACGGTCCTCGTCGACGAAGATCTGGACACGTACGAGCTGGAGGCGGCCAGGATCGAGGCGATCCGGGCTGCGACCCCGCCGGAACTGCTCGACCGGGCCGCCGAGCTCCTGCCCGAGAAGACCGCCGCGCTGTTGCTCGGACTGGTCTACACGACGCCGAAGCCGCGCACGGTGTCCGCGTTCCTCGAGCACCTCGCGGCGACCGATGCAGTCGACATCCGCTTGAACCTGCTCGGGTACTACGTCCGCGGCCACAACGTGACCGAGCCCGAGACGATCAAGCGGGCTGCCGAGGGAGACCCCGAGGCGATCGCCGAGCTGCTGGAAGCCACCAAGGAATACGTCGACGCGAAGAAGTGCGCGGCGATCGAGAAGGCAGTCCTCATGGACCCCGCCGAAGGCAAGCGCGCCCTGATCGAATTCCTCAGGGGCTGGAACGAGCACGTCCTGCCGCAGATCGCGCCCGCCGACCCCTCGCTCGCCGAGCGAGACGCGGAGGCGAAGCGCGAGCTCGTGAAGTCGGTTCCGCCCGAGCAGGTCGTCGAGCGGCTGGCGCCGGGCATCCAGTGGGTGCCGGGTCCGGAGATCGACCGCGTGGTGCTCTTCCCCGCCTACGCGCCCCGCCCGTGGGTCTACATGAGCGAGTACAAGCGCGTGAAGATCTTCTGCTACCCGATCACCCTCGACCGCGACCGGACAGCACCCGACGATCCGGCGGAGCTCGTGCGCATCTACAAGGCGCTCGGCGACGAGAAGCGGCTCAAGCTCCTGAAGCTGCTGCAGGCCGGGCCGATCTCGCTCACGGAGGCCGCGCAAGAGGTCGGCCTCGCGAAGTCGACGACGCACCACCACCTCGCGATCCTGCGCCAGGCCGGCTTCGTCCTGATCCGGGAGGGCGACGACACGTACAACCTACGCCCCGACCTGCGTCCCGAGCCCGGCGCGCTGCTCCAGCAGTACCTCGGCACCTGAGCGCTCGGCACCCAAGGACATAGGCAAGATCAGGGCGTGCGCGTGACCGTCCGTCTCTTCGCCGGCCTGCGCGAGCGCGCCGGCCTCGCCCGTCTCGAGCTCGAGGACGTGGCGCGCATCGAGGACCTCTGGCCGGCGCTCGGCCTGGGCGATGAGCCGCCCGGCCTCCTCTATGCCGTGAATCGCGAATACGTCGAACCGGGCCACGAGCTCGCGGACGGCGACGAGGTCGCGGTCATCCCGCCTGTCAGCGGCGGCTCGTTCCGGCTCGTCGAAGGGCCGCTCGACGTCGCCGCCGTGCTGCGCGAGGTCGAGACCCCGGAGGCCGGAGCGCTCGCGAGCTTCGTCGGCACGGTGCGCAGGCGCTCGCGCGACCGCGACGTCGTCCACCTGGAGTACGAGGCGTTCGAGGAGATGGCCGAGCCGCTGCTCTCCCGCCTCGGCGACGAGCTGACCGAGCGGTACGGCCTCTGCGCAGTCGCGATCCACCACCGGCTCGGGCGGGTCGAGATCGGCGAGGCGAGCGTCGTCATCGCCGTCTCCGCCCCGCATCGCTCGGCGGCGCTCGACGCGTGCCGCGACGCGATCGAGACGCTCAAGACGACGATCCCACTCTGGAAAAAAGAGGTCTACGCCGGCGGCGAGGAATGGATCGGGAGAGGGTCGTGAGCACGCAGGCACAGGAACCGCGCGGGATCGTCCGCCGCTCGCTCGAGCGGCTCCTCGGCTCGGGCGTCGTGATCGGCGGGGCCGCGCTCAAGTGGGGCTTCCTGTTCGCGAAGTTCTTCGCCTTCTTCGTCTCGTTCGCCGCCTATTCGTTCTGGTTCGGCAGCTGGCAGTTCGGGCTCGGCTTCGTCCTCCTGATCCTCGTGCACGAGCTCGGCCACGTCGCCGAGGCGCGGCGGCAGGGGCTGCCGGTCACGCTGCCCACCTTCATCCCGTTCTTCGGAGCCTTCGTCACCGTGCAGCACGGGAACCTGCCACCCTGGCGCAGCGCGCTCGTCTCGCTCGCCGGCCCGTTCGTCGGCGGCCTCGGCGCCGCCGGGGTCTGGGCGGTCGGCGAGGCCCGGAACACGACCTGGCTCGTGGTGCTCGCGAACCTCGGCTTCCTGCTCAACGCCTTCAACCTGCTCCCGATCGGCTTCCTAGACGGCGGCACCGTGTGGCGGGCGGTGACCGACTCCTGGCACCGGCCGCGCATCCGCTTCGAGAACGGCGTCCCGATGGAGGCGCTCGCCCCCGACCGGAAACACGCCGTGCTCGTCGGGGCGTTCTATGTGCTGCTCGCCGCCGCCCTCGTCGGCGCGCTGCTCGCCACGCGTCACAGTGGGATGCTCTAGCCGATGCAGGATCGCGACCTTCTCCGCACGCATCACACGCTCGAGCACCTCCGGCTGCGCTCGACCGAGATCGGCCAGGAGTTCCTGACCGGCTTCGAGGCGGTGGAGAAGATCGACCGCCCCGCGGTCTCATGCTTCGGCTCGGCGCGCGCGCCCGAGGGCTCGCGTCCGTACGAGCTCGCGCGCGAGACGGGGCGCCTCTTCGCCGAGGCCGGGTGGGCCGTCGTCACCGGCGGCGGTCCCGGCGTGATGGAGGCGGCTAACCGCGGCTGCCGCGACGGTGGTGGGCTCTCGGTCGGCTTCGGGATCGAGCTGCCGCACGAGCAGCAGATGAACGACTACATCGACCTCGGCCTCGTCTTCGACCACTTCTACGCGCGGAAGACGATGTTCGTGAAGGCGGCCGAGGGCTTCTGCGTCTTCCCGGGCGGCTTCGGCACGGCCGACGAGCTGTTCGAGTCGCTGACGCTGATCCAGACGGGCAAAGTTCTCCACTTCCCGGTCGTGCTGGTCGGCCAGGCGTACTGGACGCCGCTGCTCGAATGGGTGCGCCGCAGCGCGCTTGCCGACGGCATGGTCTCGGCGGACGATCTCGCCCTCTTGACGCTCACCGACGAGCCGCGGATCGCCCTTGAGACCGTGCTCGACGCCTTCGACGCCGCGGAGGGCAAAGCGAGCCCCCACGCGCCGGAGAAGGCCGACGCGCAGTAGCGTTCTCGGCCATGGAGCTGCGCGATCTGCCCTCGGTGGACGAGCTCGCGCGCGGGGCCGGCGACCCGCTCGCGGTCGACGCTGCCCGGGCCGTGCTCGACCGCGCCCGCGAGGAGATCCGGGCCGGCGCAGATCCCGGGGATCTCGCGGCGCGCCTGCACGACGAGCTCGCCGGCGCGCGGCAGCCTCGCCTACGGCGCGTGCTCAACGCGACGGGTGTCGTCGTCCACACGAACCTCGGCCGCGCGCCGCTCGCCGAAGAAGCCGTGGCGCGGGTCGTCGACGCGGCGAGCGGCTACTCGAACCTCGAGTACGACCTCGAGGACGGCGCACGCGGCTCCCGCCAGGATCACCTCGCCGCGATCCTGCGCCGGCTGACCGGCGCGGAGGCCGCTCTCGTCGTCAACAACAACGCCGCCGCGGTGCTGCTGGCACTGGCGGCGCTCGCGGAGGGACGCGACGTCGTCGTCTCGCGCGGCGAGCTGATCGAGATCGGCGACGGCTTTCGCATCCCGGACGTCCTCGCGCGCTCCGGCGCGCGCTTGGTCGAGGTCGGGACGACGAATCGCACGCGAGCCGTCGACTACGAGCGCGCGATCGGGCCCGAGACGGCGGTCCTCCTGCGCGTGCACCAGTCGAACTTCCGCGTGGTGGGCTTCGAGGAAAGGCCGCGGCTGGAGGAAGTCGCCGCCGTCGCCCGCCGCCACGGCCTCCCGGTCGTCGACGACCTCGGCTCGGGACATGTCTCCGCTAGTAACAAGTTGTTACTAGGTCAGGAAGAGCCCACAGTGCGGGAGTCGCTCGCGGCCGGTGCCGATCTCGTCTGCTTCTCGGGCGACAAGCTGCTCGGCGGTCCGCAGACCGGGATCGTGCTCGGCCGCGCCGAGCTGATCGAGCGTCTGCGCCGGCATCCGCTCCAACGTGCCCTGCGGATCGACAAGCTCTCGCTTGCGGCGCTCGAGGGAACGCTGCTCCTTCACCTCGAGGCTCCGGAGCGGATCCCCGTCTTGCGCACGCTCGCGCAGGAGAGGGACACCGTGCGCATGCGCGCCGAGCGCCTGGCCGCGGCAACGGGCGGCGAGGTCGAGGAGACGGTCGGGCGCGTCGGCGGCGGCGCGCTACCGCTCGCCGAGCTGCCGAGCTTCGCGTGCGCGATCGAGGAGTCGCTCGCGGCTCCGCTGCGCGCCGGCGAGCCGCCGGTGGTCGGCGTGGTGCGCGACGGCCGCCTGCTCCTCGACTGCCTGACGCTGACGGACGAGGACGCCGACGAGGCGGCGGCCGCCATCCACGCCGCCAGGGACGTCTAGTGCCCTGTACCCATGAAGAGCGCCGTAAAGATGAGGACGACGAGCATCGCAGCGCTCTCCACCGGCGCAGTGCGCCGCCAGACGTGCGTGGCGGCTCCCGCCAGCAGGGCGAGCCCGAGTAGGCCGAAGACCCAAACCGGCGACACGACGCCCCCGTCCCCGTAGGCACGAAAGCCCGGCTCGTAGTACGGGTCTCCGGTGTAGAACCGCGCACTCACGAAGAGCGCCGCCAGCGGCGCCAGCAGCCCGGCGGGGCCCACACTGCGAAAGACCAACACCAACCCGGCCAACATCGCTACGACCGCGAAGAGCAGGATCCAACCTTCGCCATGCGGGCTGATCGTGTGCCGGAGCGCGAGGACGAGCTCGAAGACAGCTGCTACGAAGAGGTATGCGACGATCACCCATGCAAGCCATCCGCCCGAGCGAAGCACGCTCGAGATATAGCAATATTGCTATGGGAAGTCAATGCCGCTGACGGTCGGCACCGCCGGTCACATCGACCACGGCAAGACGGCGCTCGTCGAGGCGCTGACGGGCAAGAACACCGACCGGCTGCCCGAGGAGCACGAGCGCGGGATCTCGATCGACCTCGGCTATGCGCCGTTCGAGCTGCCCGACGGCACGAGCCTGTCCGTCGTCGACGTCCCCGGGCACGAGCGATTCGTTCGCACGATGGTCGCGGGCGCGAGCGGGATCGACCTCTTCCTGCTCGTGATCGACGCCGGCGAGGGAGCGCGGCCGCAGACGCACGAGCACCTGGCAATCCTGCGGCTGCTCGGGATCGAGCACGGCGTCGTGGCGCTGACGAAAGCCGACGCAGTCGACGAGGAGACGCTCGAGCTCGCGCGCGTGGAGGCGGAAGAGCTCGTGCCGCGCGCTCGGGTCGTTGCGACCAGCGCGCGCACGGGCAGCGGCCTCGACGAGCTGCGGGAGGCGCTGGGCGAAGCCGCAGCGCACGTCGCGCGGCACGACGCCGAGGGGCCGGCGCGGCTGCACGTCGACCGCTGCTTCACGCTCCGCGGGATCGGGACGGTCGCAACCGGGACGCTGTGGTCGGGGACGCTGAGCGCGGGCGACGAGCTGCGGGTCGAGCCGCGCGGTCGGCCGGTGCGTCTACGCAGCGTGCAGGTACACGATCGAACGGTCGAGCGGGCCGAGGCGGGACAGCGCGTGGCCGTCTCCCTGCCGGGCGTCGAGCGGCAGGAGCTGCGGCGCGGCGACGTGCTCGTGACCCCGGGTTCGTTCCGCCCGAGCTTCCGGCTCGACGTGACGCTCGAGCCGCTCGCCGAGATCCCGTCTCGCGTCGTGTTGCACCATGGGACGGCCGAGACAACGGCACGAGTCGCGCGCGCAGGCGAGCGCTTCGCCCAGCTCCGTCTGTCGCGGCCCGTCGTCGCGGCTCGCGGAGACCGCGTCGTGCTCCGCGCCGGCGCGACGGTCGGCGGTGGCGTCGTCCTCGATCCCACGCCGCCGCGGCACGCCGACGTCGCGCGGTTCGAGGCGCTCGAGCGTGGCGAGATGCTCGTGCACGCCCCGGTGCTCGTGCACGGCGAGTGGCGCTGGTCCCCGGAATGGCTCGAGGAGCTCGCGGCCGAGCTCGACCGGGCAATCGACGCCGCCGATCCGCTCGACCCCGGGGTGCCGGTTCCGGCGGCCGACTGGGCGAAGGCCGTCGTGCCGCAGCTCGGGCTCGAGCGCCGCGGCGCGAAGCTCTACCGGCCGGGTTCGGTCCCTGAGCTCGGCGAACGGACGGAAGCGGCCGAGGCGCTGGCCTCACAGCTCGGCCTCGAGCCGGTGCGCGTGGAGGACGCGCGGCTCGCCCATTTCCTCGAGGAGCAAGGACGCCTCGTGCGCATCGGCGACGGACTGGCGATCTCGTCGGAGGCGTACGGGCAGGCGCGAGCGATCCTGACCGACGGGATCACGCTCGCGCAGTTCCGCGACGCGCTCGGCGTCGGCCGCAAGACGGCGCAGCTCTATCTCGAACGATTCGACGCCGACGGCGTCACGCGACGCGTCGGAGATGAGAGAGTCTTGCGACGCCGAAGATGAATGTCCGCGAACTGATCGAGCAGTACAACGCCGCCTGGAACGCTCAGGATCTGGAGGCGATCCACGCGCTCCACCATCCGGACGTGGTGTTCGAGAATCACACCGCGGACGAGCGCGCCGAGGGCGCGGAAGCTGTGCGCGAGCACATCGCGCAGATCTTCCGCAACAACCCGACACTGCGGTTCGCCACCCGGTCACTCCGTACCGGCGACGATTTCGCGGTCTGCGAATGGACGGCCTCGACCGGCTCGAAGGAGTGGGACGGCATCGACGTCTTCCCGCTCAGGGACGGGCTGATCCTCAGGAAAGACGTGTACTCGTCGTCACATCGCGCTCGCGTGCTGCGGGATTGACGTCGAGATGGAGCACGTCGGGCCGGCTGTAGTGGCCGACCGGATCGAAGCGCTGGCGCTCGGCGAGCAGCCGCACCGGGTCTAGCTCCGCGTAGAGGATCCCTTCCTCGTCGTAGAGCGGCCCGGCGAGATACGCGCCGTCGGGAGCGAGGATCGCGCTGCCGCCGCGGCCGATCGTTCCCGCTCCCTCGATCTCTGCGGCGAGCGAGAAGTCCTCCGGGTACGCCGACTCGAGCTGGAAGTGCGCCGGGGCGACGACATACGAGCGGCTCTCGCGGGCGATGTGGACGAGCGTCTGCTGCCAGGCGTCGCCGTCGTCGGCCGTCGACGCGACGTAGATCTCGACGCCCGCCTCGTACAGCGCGACGCGCGCGAGCGGCATGTAGTTCTCCCAGCAGATGAGGCCGCCGACCCGGCCGAAGCCGGTCTCGACCGCGGTGAGGCCGCGACCGTCGCCCTGACCCCAGACGAGCCGCTCGTGATTGGTCGGCACGAGCTTGCGGTGGTGGAGCGCCAGCTCTCCCACCGGCGAGTGGTAGAGGAGCGCGTTGTAGATCGTCCCGGGCCGCTCGGCGTCCACTTCGTTGACGCCGGTGACGATCCAGATGCCAAGCTCCTTCGCCGCCGCACCGATTCGCCGCTCGGCGGGCGATCCCACAGCGACGGATTCGTGCGCGAGGCGCGCGAACGTCTCCTTCGCACCAGTGGCCTCCCAGCCGGCGAACGCTTTCGCCCAGAGCGACGACGGGTAGACCGGCACGAACGTCTCGGGGAAGACGACGAGCTCGGCTCCCGCTTTTGCGGCCTCGGCGGCGACGGTCTCGAGCTTGTCGAGCGTCGCTTCGCGGTCGAGCACGACGGGCTCGACCTGCACGCACGCGACCTTGACCGCCCGCTCCATTGCCCCGGAGCCTACTTCGCCGCGCCGTGACCGCCGCCGCCCGGGGTCTCGACCCGGACGACGTCGCCGGCGTGAAGCTGGCGCGTCAGCTTCGGCGGCTGCTCCTCCCCATTCAGCAGCGTCCGGCCGGGCGCGCCGTCGTCCCCGCCGGCGCGACCCGGCGGCGAGTTGCGGCGCCTTTCTGCGAGCACCGAGAGCCGGCAGTCCTCGAGCACGCGAAGCTCGCGCACGACGCCGTCGCCGCCGCGATGGGTGCCTGCGCCGCCCGAGCCCGGCCGCAGCTCCCAACGCTCGACGCGAAGCGGATACTCGAGCTCGATGGCCTCTGCCGGCGTGGCGAATGTGTTGGACATCGCGACGTGCACACCGTTCGGGCCGTCGGCGTCCGGAGACGCGCCTTGCCCGCCGCCGATCGTCTCGTAGTACGTGAACCGGTCGTTCCCGAACGCGAGGTTGTTCATCGTCCCCTGGCCTGCGGCGGGCGCCGGGACGAGCTGTGCGAACGCCGCGAAGACGACGTCGACGATGCGCGACGAGGTCTCGGTGTTGCCGGCAACGACTGCAGCCGGCGGCTGCGCGTTGACGAGACATCCGGCCGGCGCGGTCACTGCAACAGGAGCGAAGGCACCTCCCGAGGCCGGCAGGTCCGGCTCTGTGAGGCAGCGCACGACGAAGTAGCAAGCCGACTTCGTCACCGCCAGCGGGCAGTTGAGGTTGCCGTCGTACTGCGGAGCCGTCCCTGCGAAGTCGATCCGGATTTCGTCGCCGGCGATCTCGACCGTGCAGCGGATCGGCACATCGCCGTCAACCGCCTCGACGACGTCCTGGGCCTCGGCTCGGCCGTCCGGGAGCGCGGCGATCGCTGCCCGCACCATGCGTTCCGAGTAGGCGTATAGCTCGTCCATCGCGGCGGCCACCTGGTCACGACCGCGACGCGCGCAGAGCTCTTCGAGCCGCCTGTCCGCGAGACGATGCGCTGACAGCTGGGCTCGTAGGTCGCCTCGCCGCTCCTCCGGCTGCCGAGTCGCCTCGACAAAACGCTCGAGCACCTCGTCGGTCAGCAGCTGAGGCGGCAGGATCACGCCCTCCTCCTCGAGCGTGTGCGAGAAGGCGGGCAAGCTCGCCGGCTCGATCCCACCGACGTCGGCATGATGAGCGCGCGAGACCGCGAAGCCGAGGGCGGTGCGCGACACGAGCGTCAGGTCCGGCAGGTGCGTCCCACCGGTGTAGGGGTCGTTGAGGATCGCGACCTGGCCCGCCTCGAGCCCGAGCCGCCTGACGGCCGCGACCGCGTCGGGCATCGCGCCGAGGTGCACAGGAATGTGCTCGGCCTGCGCGATCATGCGGCCGTGCTCGTCGAAGACGGCGGTCGAGCAGTCGCGCCGCTCCTTGATGTTCGCGGAGAACGAAGAGCGAATCAGGACGGCGCCCATCTCCTCGGCGATCGACCGCAACGCCGCGCCGATCACTTGCAGCTGAATTGGCGCGATCACGTCACTCACGTGTCACCACCCAGCTGAAACCATCCCTAACCCCCTCCCACCCGGGGGGAATCCAAAGGGTCGAGCCGTCCAGTTCGACCAGGGCCGGACCCGATGCGCGCTTCGGCTCGCCGCTCGGAAGCTCGACCTCCGGGCCGCGCGCGACGTCCGCGGTTCGAACGGCGACGAGCTCGACCTCCCGGTCGCGGTCGGCATAGCCGTAGCGCTCCTCGTGCGCCCGGTGAAACCGTTCCTCTAGGCCGCTGCCGAGCGGCACGGGCAGCTCGAACGACTGTCCCCGGTACCGCAGGTCAGCCTCGCCGTCCGGAGGCAGCTCGTCCACAGCCGCGAGCGGGCGAACATGAGAGACGACACGGTCCCGCCGCTCGTCGCCGGCGGCGAGCCCGAGTGCCGAGAGGACGCCCGCGGCCGCCGGCACGAGCACCGCCTCCATCCCGAGCTCCTCGGCGAGCGCGCACGCGTGGAGCGGGCCGGCGCCGCCGTACGCGACCAGGGCGAACTCACGCGGGTCGTGTCCACGCTCGACCGAGACGACCCGCAGGGCGCGGAGCATCTCTGCGTTCACGACGTCGACGACCGCCGCTGGATCGATCTCCGCGAGCGCGGCGGCCGCTGCGTCGCGATCCAATACGAGCCCGCCCGGCAGCGCCTCCGGCAGCCGGCCGAGCAGGAGGTTTGCGTCGGTCACCGTCGGGCCGCCACCCCGCCCGTAGCAGGCAGGGCCTGGATCCGCGCCCGCCGATTCCGGCCCGACCCGCAGCGCGCCTCCCGCGTCCCGCCGCACGAGCGAGCCGCCGCCGGCGCCGACCGTGTGGACGTCCACCGACGGCAACCTGATCGGCAGGCCGCCGATCTCGCGCTCGGACACCCGCTCGGCGCGACCGCCCGGCAGCAGGCAGACGTCGGTCGACGTCCCGCCCATGTCGAAGGCGATCGCGTGCTCGAACCCGGCGCCGCGCGTGACGAGCCCGGCGCCGACGACGCCGCCTGCCGGCCCGGAGATGAGCAGCCGCGCCGGGTGCTCCGCGGCTTCCCCGGCAGGGAGGACGCCGCCGGAGGAGAGCATCACGACAGGCTCGGGCAGCCCGGCCTCGGCCGCAGCGGCGACGAGCGCCCGGAGATAGCGCACCGTCACCGGTGCGAGGTAGGCGTCCGCGGTCGTCGTCGACGCACGCTCGTACTCCCGGAACTCGGACGCGACCTCGTGCGACGCGACCACGTGGACGCCTGGGTGGCGTCGCCGCAGCTCCGTCGCGACCGCCCGCTCGTGGGACGGGTCGCGGAAGGCAAAGAGGAGGCAGACGGCGACGGCCTCCGCACCGTCTAGCTCGGGGAGATCGTCGAGCTCGAGAGGCTCGAGCTCTCCTTCGGGGCCGAGCCGGCCGCGCACGCCGAAGCAGCGCTCGAGCGGCACGAGTGGCTCGGGATGCTGCGCGGACAGCCGGTAGAGGTGCGCCCGCGTCTGCCGGCGCAGGTGGAGCAGCTGCTCGAAGCCGGCGTTGCCGACGTACGCGGTGCGCGCGCCGCGCCGCTCGAGGAGAGCATTCGTCGCGACCGTCGTCCCGTGCGCGAAGCGCTCGAGCTCCGTCGCGTCCGCCCCGACCGCCCTCGCCGCGGCGAGCACCGACTCTTCCTGCCGCGGGGCCGTCGGCACCTTGGCCGTCCGGATCCGCCCCTCCTCGACGAGCACCGCGTCGGTGAACGTGCCGCCGACGTCGACGCCCAGGATCGCCACGTCCGTACTCTGCACCGGCATGGCGGTGCGCGCGTTCCTCTTCGACTTCGACGGCCTCATCCTCGACACCGAGCACGCGGCGCGCGCGGGCTGGCAGCACCTCTACCGCGAGCACGGGCACGAGCTTCCGACCGACCTGTGGGCGACGCTCGTCGGCACCACGCATGCGCCGTGGAGCCCGATGGAGCACCTCGAGGAGCTCGTCGGTGGCCCACTGGAGCGCGAAACGCTGAACGAACGCCGCCGCACGCACGAGCTCGCGCTCATCGAGGCGGAGGAGCTGCGCCCCGGCATCGCCGAATACTTCGCGGCTGCCCGGCAGCGCGGGCTGAAGCGTGCGGTCGTCTCCAGCTCGAATCGGGGCTGGGTCGACATGCACCTCGAGCGGCTCGAGGAGGCGGTCGGCTGGGACGCAATCTGCACCGCCGACCGCGACCGAGCCCGCGCGAAGCCGTCGCCCACGCTCTACCTCGAGGCGCTCGAGCTCCTCGGGGTCACGGCCGACGAGGCCGTCGCCTTCGAGGACTCCCCGAACGGCGTTCTGGCGGCGAAAGCGGCCGGGATCTTCTGCGTCGCCGTTCCCAACGAGGTCACGCGCGATCTCGGCCTCGAGGACGCCGGCGCCGACCTCGTCCTCGACTCCCTGGCCGACCTGCCCCCGGACGCCTTGCTCGCGCGCCTCGGAGAGGAATAGGGTCGCCCTATGCCTTCCTACGAAACCGCCCACATCGACGACATGGCCGCCACGCAGTGGCCGCACTGGATCCCGATCCGCCACCATTTCGGGATCGAGACCTTCGGGATGAACGCATACCGTCGCAACGCCGGCGAGTCGGCGGTGCCGGAGCACGACGAGTCGGCGAGCGGAGCGCCCGAGCTCTTCTACGTCGCGAACGGACACGCGACGTTCTCGGTCGACGGCAACGAGATCGACGCCCCGGCCGGAACGTGCGTCTGGGTCAAGGACGCGACAGCGAAGCGCGCCGCGACGGCCAAGGTCGACGGGACACTCGTGCTTGCGGTCGGCGCCGCAGCTGCCGGTGAGGCGTACGCCCCTGCGGGCTGGGACACGCAGTACCTCGCAGGCGACTCGTAGCTCCCCGGCCTCGGGCTAGCCTCGGAGCGGAGCGGCCGGGCCCGGTGGCCCAGCGGGTCTTCAAAACCCGTACGGTCGTGCAACCCACGGCTAGGTCGGTTCGACTCCGGCGCCGCTCCGTCGCCCCGCGCTGATTTCCGAGGGTTCGATTTTCGGAGAGCCTGGGCACGACGGTGCCATGGGTTTCGTCGTCAGCCTCATCATCGCTGCCGTCGGCTTCATCCTCGCGCTCGCCGTGCATCCGACGCACCCCGGTTCGGTCAACGTCAACACCGTCGGCTGGATCCTCGTTCTCTTCGGCCTGATCGCCTTCCTCGCCGACCTGGTGCTCTGGTCGTCGTGGGGGCCTGGCTACATGCGTCGCAGCACATACGTCGACCACGGGCCCGGCTACGGGACGTATCCGACACGCTGGGGATACCCCCGTCGCCGCGTGGTCGAAGAAGAAGAAGCCGGCCCCCAGGGCCCCGGCTACTAGGTCCCGCTACTCCGGGCGCATGTCGTCGAGGGCTGCTCGGCCCTCCTCGTGCACCTGCCTGCGGCGCTCCTCGGGAGACTCCGGCTCGGCCGGCGGAGCCTCTTCGGCAACCGGCTCGGCCGCCGGGGGTTCCTCCACGACCGGCTCGGCCGCACGTGACTCGGCAAGCTTCTCCCGCAGCTCCTCCGCGCGGGCATCCGACTCGGTGGACGCGCCCTCCGGCGCAACCTGAGGACGTCGCCGCAGCAGCCGATACGCGGTGAACCCGCCGACCGCTCCTCCGATCCACCCCACCAGGCGCCGCATGCGGCGATGCTACAGTGGCCGCGCTTCCTGCCCCGTCATCGCGCCGTTCTGTCCCGAGCGGTGCCGGCAGTCGGGGCCGACATCGAGACCATGGGAAGGGAGGACATCGGGACGTGACGACTTACGAAATCTTGCTCATGCTGGACCCCGAGCAGGCCGAGGCCCGCCAGGAGGACATCGTCGCCCGTGCGCGCGACCTCGTCGAGACCGGCGGTGGCGCGTGGCACAGCCACGACGCCTGGGGCCGGCGCCGACTCGCCTATCCGATCCTGCACAAGGAGGAAGGCGTCTACCACCTCGTCGTGTTCGACGCGGAGGCGGCGACGCTCGAGGAGATCTCCCGCGTGCTCAAGATCGACGACGCCGTTCTGCGCCACCTCGCCACGCGCCACATCGCCGGCTCGCGCACGAGCGCGCCACGCGACGAAGCCGCGGCTCCAGTGGCGGTGGCCG
Source organism: Thermoleophilia bacterium (assembly GCA_025928515.1). Classification (GTDB taxonomy): domain Bacteria; phylum Actinomycetota; class Thermoleophilia; order Gaiellales; family Gaiellaceae; genus Palsa-739. The sequence goes on along the minus strand of JAICJI010000004.1, from coordinate 64,401 downwards.
CGGAAGGGACGGCGCCCGAAGCGCCTGCGCAGGAAGCGCCTGAGCCCGAAGCGACCGCGCCCGAAACGGCCGTTTCGGAAGACGACCAGCCGGAGTACGCTGGCGCGGAGGAAGAGCAGCCCGGCGAGGAAGAGGAGTAGAGCAATGGCGAACATCAACCGCGTCGTTCTCGTAGGCAACCTGACGAAAGACCCCGAGTTGCGGCACACCCCCGGCGGCACGCCGGTGTGCAGCCTGCGGGTGGCAGTGAACAGCCGCCGCCGCGACGAGTCGGGCAGCTGGGTCGACAAGCCCAACTACTTCGACGTCTCGGTCTTCGGCAACCAGGCCGAGAGTTGCACGCAGTACCTCTCGAAGGGCCGCCCGGTCGGCATCGACGGCCGGCTCGACTGGCGCGAGTGGGAAGCGACCGACGGCTCGGGCAAGCGGCAGGCCGTGCAGATCATCGCCGAGAGCGTCCAGTTCCTCGGCAGCCGCGGCGACGGCGAGGGCGGCGGCAATCAATTCGTGCCCGCGGGCGCGGCGCAGCAGGAGAGCGCCGACTTCCCCGCTGCGGCCGACGACGACATCCCGTTCTAGGAGAAGCATGGCGAGAGAGAAGACCCAGCAACAGCGCCGGCGGCCGGGCGGGCCGGCCGGCCAGATCAAGCGCCGCAACTGCTTCTTCTGCAAGGAGAAGATCGCGGAGATCGACTACAAGAACGTGACTCAGCTGCGCCGCTACATCTCCGAGAAGGGGAAGATCCGCAGCCGTCGCATCACCGGCGCGTGCCGCCGGCACCAGGTACAGGTGGCGACGGCCGTCAAGCGGGCGCGGGAGATGGCGCTCCTGCCGTACGTCGCGGAGGGATCCGACGACCGCGAGCGCGGCGGCGGGCGGCGTGATCGCGGAGACCGCGGCGACCGGGGAGACCGCTGAGCATGGAGGTGATCCTCCTCTCGGACGTCGAGCACGTGGGCCTGCGCGGCGACGTCGTCTCGGTGGCGCGCGGCTACGCCCGCAACTTCCTCCTGCCCCGCAAGCTCGCCGAGGAGGCGACGCCGGCACGCGTGGCGGAGCTGCAGAAGCGCGACACGCTACGCGCCCGTCACGAGGCCAAGAACGCCGACCAGGCTCAGGAGATCGCGGATGCCTTGTCCAGCACCGTGCTCCGATTCGAGGTCAAGGCCGGCCCGACCGGCTCCCTCTTCGGCTCGGTGACGCCGACCGACATCGCCGACGAGCTCTGGGCCGCGAAGAAGATCCGCGTCGACCGGCGCAAGATCGAGACCGATCCGATCAAGCGGATCGGTCGCTACGAAGTCCCGATCGGGCTGTTCGAGAATGTGCGCGTCGAGGTCAAGACCGAGGTCATCCCCGAGGGCGGCGAGCTGCCGTCCGACGAGGAGCTCGCGGAGCTGGAGGCGGCCGAGCGCGCCGAGCAACAGGAGGCCGAGGAGGCCGAGCCCGCCGTCGAGCTCGACGAGATCCTCGCCGAGGTCGACGCCGCCGAGGCGGCAGAAGCCGAAGAGGCCGAAGCTGCCGAGACCGGAGAGGCCGCGGCCGGAGAGCCCGAAGCTGAGGCGGAGGCAGAGCCCGAGTGGCGGGCCGACGCCGACGCCGCGCTGGCCGACGAGTAGCGCTCGATCTCATCCACAACGCCCTGGGGGCGGTGTGGATCTCTCCATGAAGTTGCCGCTCAGAGCGGCTCTTCCATCCCCAGGCGCGCCGTCCGGCGCGCCTGCAACGATGCCTGTTTCTCCTGCAAATGGCCAAAAACGACCTGTTCACAAGAGACATTCCCACAGCTGGAAACCCGGCCGACGGCGTGCTGGAATCGACACGCATGTCGCTCGCCTCTGTTCCCGCGCCCGCGTCCGTCCCCGGCGCTGTCCCGCCGCAAAACCTCGAAGCCGAGGAGTCGGTGCTCGGCGCGATGATGATCTCGTCGAACGCGATCGCGGCCGTCACCGAGATCGTCGACGCGAGCGACTTCTACCGGGAGTCGCACGCGAAGATCTACCGCGCGGCGCTCCAGCTCTACGGCAAGAACGAGCCGGTCGACGCGATCACGCTCACGAACGAGCTCGAGCAGCGCGGGGAGCTCGAAGAGATCGGCGGGCGCGTCCGGCTGCACGAGCTCGCACGGCTCGTGCCGGCGACCGCCAACGCCGGACACTACGCGGAGATCGTCCGCGAGACCGCGACGCTCCGCGGCCTGATCCTCGCCGGCGGCGAGATCGCACAACTGGGCTGGGACCGCGAGGGCGAGCCCGCAGAGCTCGTGGCGCGGGCAGAGCAGCTCGTCTTCGAGCTCGCCGAGCGCCGCGCCGAGGGCGAGCTCGTCCTCTTCAAGGACACGCTCGTCGAGACGTTCCAGCGGATCAGCCACCTCTACGAGTCGGGCGCCGACGTCACGGGCCTCGCGAGCGGTTTCAAGGACCTCGACAAGATCACCGCCGGCTTCCAGCCCGCGAACCTCGTCATCATCGCCGCGCGCCCCTCGATGGGTAAGAGCGCCTTCGCGCTCGAGATCGCGAACCACGTCGCCGTCGACCTGCAGAAGCCGTGCGCGTTCTTCAGCCTCGAGATGTCGCGGCAGGAGGTCGCGCAACGCCTCATCTGCTCACGCGGCAAGGTGGACGCGCACCACATCCGCACCGGCAAGCTCTCGAAGGACGACTGGCCGCGCCTCGCACAGGCGTGCGGCCAGCTCGAGTCGGCGCCGCTCTACGTCGACGACACACCGGCCCTGAGCCTCCTCGAGCTCCGCGCCCGCGCGCAGACGCTGAAGCGACGCGAGCCGAACCTCGGCCTCGTCGTCGTCGACTACCTCCAGCTGATGACCACCGGCATGCGCGACGAGAGCCGCCTGCAGGAAGTGTCCGCCATCTCCCGTGGCCTGAAGGAGATCGCGAAGGATCTCGACCTTCCGGTCGTCGCGCTCTCGCAGCTGAACCGCTCGCCCGAGCAGCGGCACGACAAGCGGCCGATGCTCTCCGATCTGCGCGAGTCGGGCTCGATCGAGCAGGACGCCGACCTCGTGATGTTCCTCTACCGCGAGGAGTACTACGACCGCGACGAGACCGAGGACAGCAACAAGGGCATCGCCGAGGTGATCGTCGCCAAGCATCGCAACGGGCCAACCGGCGACTTCAAGGTCGCGTTCATCAGCAAGTACGCAAAGTTCGCGAGCCTTGCCCACTAGCCTCACAGCGAAATGCCTCGGCTGCGGACGCGAGTTCGAGACCGAGCGGGTCGTCCTCCTCGGCCAAAAGTTTCCCGCCGAGCGCTACTGCGAGCTCTGCCGGGCGACCGAGGAGGTCGTCGACGAGCAGCGCCGGGCCGACGAGCGCTGGGCGCGGGTGCGCGTTCCGTCGGCGTACGACGACTGCAACTTCGAGAACTTCGAGCCCGTGCCCGACACGCGCAACGCCCTCGCCGTCTGCCGGCAATGGACGAAGGAGTTCCGAGCGGGCACCGACCTGCGCCAAGGTCTCCTCCTCCGCGGCAACCCGGGCGCAGGGAAGACGCACCTCGCGGTGGCCATCCTGCGGGAGGTGATCTGGAGCGACCGCGAACCAAGACCGACCGCGCTCTTCCTCAACGTCCCCGGCTGGCTCAACGCCCTGCGCGAGAGCTACGGCGACGGTGAGCCGCCGCCGAACCCGAGCGGGTATGAGGTCGTGGTGCTCGACGATCTCGGCGCCGAGGATTGGTCGAGCTGGGCCCGCGACCGCATCTACAACCTCGTCAACCAGCGCGAGCAGCAACGGCGGCTCGTGATCGTGACGACGAACCACGAGTGGCGCGAGCTCGCCGCCCGCGTCGGCGGCCCGACAGCAAGCCGCCTCCGCCGCCTCGCCCGCGAAGTCCACGTCGACGCACGCGATGACTTTCGCGAGCGCGACGCCGCGTAGGTCGCTCGCTACCCTCCTCCAGTGTCTGGAACAGTCATCGTGGGCGCGCAGTGGGGCGACGAGGGGAAAGGCAAGATCGTCGACCTGCTCGCCCAGAACTCCGACGTCGTCTGCCGCTACCAGGGCGGGCCGAACGCCGGCCACACGATCGTCGTCGGCGACGAGACGTACAAGATCCGCGCCCTTCCGAGCGGGATCGTCCGCGGCACGCCGTGCGTGATCGGCAACGGGTGCGTCGTCGACCCGGAGGTGCTGATCGGGGAGCTCGACGAGTTCGAGCGCCGCGGCCATCCGACCGGCGAGGTCTACCTCTCCGGCAACGCGCACCTGATCATGCCGTGGCATCTCGCGATCGACCAGGCGAGTGAGCATCGGCTCGGGAAGCTCGCGATCGGGACGACGAGGCGCGGCATCGGCCCGTGCTATGCCGACAAGGCGATGCGCCTCGGGATCCGCGTCCAGGACATCCTCGACCCCAAGATACTGCGCCAGAAGATCGAGGTCGCGCTCGCCGAGAAGAACCTCTGGCTCGAGCGCGTGTACGAGACCGAGCCGTTCGACCTAGAGACGGTTGCGGCGCAATACGAGGGCTACGCGCAGCGGCTCCGCCCGTACGTCGCCGACACGTCGCTCTATGTCGACACGGCGCTGCGGGACGGCAAGCGCGTCCTGTTCGAGGGCGCTCAGGCGACGCTGCTCGACCTCGACCACGGCACGTATCCGTTCGTGACGTCGTCGAATCCGGTGGCCGCCAGCGCGGCGACGGGCGTGGGAATCGGGCCACGGCGGATCGACCGGGTGCTGGGAGTCACGAAGGCGTACGTCACCCGGGTGGGCGAGGGGCCGTTCCCGTCCGAGATCGCCGGGCCGGAACAGGCCCGCATGCGGGAGCTCGGCGGCGAGTACGGCACGGTCACCGGCCGCGAGCGTCGCTGTGGCTGGCTCGACCTGGTCGCGCTTCGCTACGCCGTGCGCGTGAACGGGATCGACCAGCTCGCACTGACGAAGCTCGACGTCCTCTCCCACTTCGCTGAGCTGCCGGTCTGCGTCCGGTACCGCACGCGCGACGGCTCCGAGATGCGCGACTTCCCCGCGCATCAGAGCGACTTCCACGCCGCAGAGCCCGTCTACGAAGTGCTCGAGGGATGGGACGAGCCGCTCGACGGCTGTTCGTCCGTCGACGAGCTTCCGGGTGCGGCGCGCGGTTACGTCGACTTCGTGGAGCGGGAGCTCGACGTCGAGGTGACGCTCGTCGGCACGGGCGCAGAACGCGCCGCAGTCCTCAGCCGGTGACGCCGCGCACGGCCGCGGCGCGGCCCTCGAGCGCGTAGCGGCCGGCCGGGTGGTCGAGCGCCTCCTCGAAGATCGCCCGGCCCGCGGCGAGCTGTTCGGGTGAGAAGGAGTTGACCGCCGGGCCGCCCGGTCCGCCGACGTGGATCGCGGGCTCCCAGAGCTCGTCGACGGTCTCGTACTCGACCGTGACCTCGAGTCGCGTCGTCTCGACGTCGCGGAGACCGGCTTCCTCGAACAGGGTTCGTAAAGACGCCTCGTCGCGGTAGTCGGTCGAGGGACTCCAACCGCCCAGGGTCAGCCGCCGACGGACCTCGTTGAGCGCGCTCATCATCTCGACGCCGTCGACCTCCCACATGCAAGTGGCAACGACGCCGCCGGGCCGCGTCACCCGGGCGAGCTCTCGCACCGCCTGCGGCACGTCGTTCAGGAAGGCGACGACCAGCTGCGCGAGCGCGCAGTCGAAGCTCTCGTTCGCCCACGGCAGCTCCTCGGCGGGAGCCTCGCGGACGTCGAGGCCCGGGAACCGTGTGTGCAGCGTGGCCACGTAGTCGCTCGAGGGCTCTGCCGCAGCGACGTTCTCCTCGCCGAGACGCTCGACGAGCTCTCCGGTCAGGGCGCCTGTGCCGGCACCCACGTCGACCGCACGCTGCGGCGCATGCACGCCGGCGAAGTCCGCGAATCTTGTCGCGAGCTGGGTCGAGTACCGCCCCATGAAGCGGTCGTAGGCGTCGCTCGACCCGCCGAAGACGGTTCCGCTCACGCGGGCGTCACCACGGCGGCGAATGCGCGCGCGTGCAGCTCGAACGGCCCCTGCGGGCTGCCGAGCTCGCGGGACAGCTCCTTGCGGGCGTGCTCGCGCTGCTCGGGGCCGAGTGACGCAACCCATTGCCCGGCGGGGCCGACACCGCGATTCATCGCCTGCCAGAACTCGTCGAAGTCCCGGTATCCCGCCGTCACGTCGAGCTCGGCCGACTCGACATCCCCGAGCGGAGCAAGGAGGTCGTGGATCTCCCGAGGCGTCCGGAAGCGGCGGGGCTCGGCCGCGCGCGACGCGCCGACGGCCTCCGCCGTCCGGTCGATCGCCGCGAACATGTCGACCTCCTCGACGCCCCACATGCAGACGGCGACGCGCCGAGCGACTCGCGCCATCTCGGTCACGGCGGCCGGAGCGTCGGATACGAACGCGACGACGAGCTGGGCGAGGGCAACGTCGAAGGCGCCGCTCTCGAAGGGCATGTCCTCTGCCGGCGCCTCGTGCACCTCCACCTCCGGAAAGCGCTTGCGGAACGCCGCGACGAACTCTGGCGAAGGGTCCGCGGCCGCGACCGACGCGCCTCGGGCGACCAGCTCGGCGGTCAGCGCGCCGGTGCCCGCGCCGACGTCGAGCGCGCGCATGCCTTCCTCGACGCCGGCGAAGTCCGCGAACCGGACGGCGAGGAGCCTGGAGTAGCGGCCCATGAAATCGTCGTAGGCGTCTCCGTCGACGTTGAAGGCTCCGTTCACGGCGCGAGCCTATAGAGATCCGCGGGCGTGTTCACGTTCGCGAGCAGCCGCTCATCGACCTCGACGCGGGCGGTGTCGAGACCGTCGAGGACCGTCCGCAGCCGCCGTTCGCCGGTCTCGAGCGCAGGCAACGCCCGCCGCGCGACCGCGCAGGGCAATGGGCCGGCTTGCGCAACCGCGGCGTCGCGGCACGCGGCGGCCAGCAACCGGAGCGCGTCCGGCGTCAGGAGAGGCATGTCGACGGGGACAACGACTGCGAGGTCGTGCGCGGCCGCGCCCAGCCCGGCGGCGATCGCCGCCACCGGTCCGGTGCCTGCGTCCACGAGCGACGGGAACGGAAGGCCGTCGCAGTGACCGACCGCGATCCGCTCCTCGCAGACCTGGCCGAGCAGCCGCCACGCGCGCTCCGCCAAGGTCTCGCCCTCGAGCTCTGCAAGCGCCTTCGGCGAGCCGAAGCGCGTGCTCGAGCCACCGACGAGCAGGATCCCGCTCAGGGCTTGATCCGCCACGGCTCCGTGTAGACGTTGACGGAGCCGCCGCGGACGAAGCCGCAGAGCGTGATCCCCCGGTCGGCAGCCAGGTCGACGGCGAGGCTCGACGGCGCGCCGACCGCGACGAGAACCGGGCAGCCGGCGACGGCGGCCTTCTGGACGAGCTCGAACGAAAGTCGCCCACTCAAGCAGAGCACGTGCTCGGCGAGCGGGAGCAGGTGCTGGCGGAAGGCCCAGCCGACGACCTTGTCCATTGCGTTGTGGCGGCCGACGTCCTCTCGCACGCACAACGGCTCACCCGCGGCGGAGAAGAGCCCCGTCGCGTGCAGGCCTCCCGTAGCCTCGAACGCCGCCTGCGCCTCCCGCAGCCGGTCAGGCAGCGTCGCGACCAGCGGCAGCTCGAGTCCGAGCTCGGACTCGACGCGCGGCGCCTCGACCGCGAGCGCCTCCAGCGCTCCCTTGCCGCAGACGCCACAGGAGGACGAGGTGTAGAAGCTGCGCTGTAGCCGCGCCGGATCGAAGCCCGGTGCGTCGACGTCGACCGCATTCGCCGCCAGGTCGCCGGGCAGGCGCGCAGCGCTCGGTCGCAGCCCTTCGGACAGGCAGAAGCCGAGGGCGAGCTCCTCGTCGTGGCCGGGAGTCCGCATGGTGACCGCAACCGGCCGGCCGCCGATCCGGATCTCGAGCGGCTCCTCGACGGCCACCCGGTCGCGCTCGGTCGCGCCGGCCGGAAGCCGGAGGACGTCGACCGCGGCGGCCGAGTAGGGCGGCGCGTCCATCAGCGCCCGCAGCGTAACCGGGCCATCAAGCCTCAGAACGGAAACGCGCCCAATAGGATCGCCTGGTGAGGGTGCTGGTCGTCGGTTCGGGGGGTCGGGAGCATGCCCTCGCCTGGTCGCTTTCTCGCGGCGCCGGGCTCGCCGAGCTGCATGCGGCTCCCGGCAACCCGGGAATCGCCGCGCTCGCCCACTGCCACCCCGTGCGCGCGGACGACCAACCCGCGCTCGTCTCACTCGCCCGCGAGCTCCGGATCGACCTCGTCGTCGTCGGCCCGGAGGCGCCGCTCGTCGCGGGCCTCGCCGACGAGCTGCGCCATCGCGGCATCGCCGTCTTCGGGCCGAGCGCGACGGCCGCACGCATCGAGGGCTCGAAGTCGTTCGCCAAGGAGGTGATGGACGCAGCCGGCGTGCCGACTGCCCAGACGCTGCCCGTCGCCCGCCCGCCCTGCGTACTCAAGCTCGACGGGCTCGCGGCCGGCAAGGGAGTCTGGGTTTGTCGCAGCGAGGAGGAGCTCCAGTCGGCACTCCAGGTCGCGAATGCGTTCGACCAGCCCTTCCACGTCGAGGAGCTCCTCGAGGGTCCGGAGCTGTCGCTCTTCGCAGTGGCTGCGGGCGAGGTCGCCGTGCCGTTCCCGCCCGCCCGTGACTACAAGCGAATCGGGGACGGAGACACCGGAGCCAACACCGGTGGCATGGGCTCGTTCTCCCCGTTGCCGGACGTTCCCGACGGCGACGCGCAGGAGATCCTCGAGACCGTGCATCTGCCCGTGCTCCGCGAGCTCGCGCGCCGCGGCACGCCGTTCCAGGGCCTCCTCTATGCCGGCCTGATGCGAACCGAGGACGGACTGCGCGTGATCGAGTTCAACTGCCGCTTCGGCGACCCGGAAACACAGTCGCTCCTGCCGCGCCTCGAGAGCGACCTCTTGCCGCTGCTCGCCGGCGACCTCTCACAGCCGCCCGACGTTGCGGATCGCGCCGCCGTGACGGTCGTGCTCTCGGGCGCCGCCTATCCCGAGCGCGGCGACCAGGGCACGCCGATCGACGGGGTCGAGGATGCCGAGGGCTCCGGGGCGCTCGTCTTCCACGCCGGCACCGCGCTGCACGACGGGCGGCTCGTCACGAACGGCGGGCGCATCCTCGACGTGGTCGGCGTCGGTGACACGGCCGAGGCAGCAAGAAGCGCAGCCTACGAAGCCGCGGCGCGCATAGATTTCGCCGGCATGCATCTCCGGACGGACATAGCGGCCGATGTCTGAGGGACCGCGGATCGGCATCCTCGTCGGCTCGGAATCCGACCGCGAGCGGATGGAGAGCGCCACGGCGCTGCTCGACGAAGCAGGCGTCGGGTACGAGTTCGAGGTGCGGTCGGCTCACCGCACGCCGGACGCAGTCGCGGAGTACGCGAGAAGCGCTCGCGGCCGCGGCCTACGCGTCCTGATCTGTGGCGCGGGGCTGTCGGCCGCGCTGCCCGGCGCAGTTGCAGCGCAGACCGACCTCCCCGTGATCGGCGTTCCCCTCCGCTCGAGCCTGAGTGTTCTCGACGGCCTCGACGCACTGCTCGCGATCGCGCAGATGCCGCCGGGCGTGCCGGTCGCGACGGTCGGCGTCGACAACGCCAAGAACGCCGCCGCTCTCGCGCTCCGGATCCTCGGGGCCTAGGCGGCGTCCCTCAGCCGACGATGTTCGTCCCGCCCACAGGAAGCTGCACGTGTGCGACCCCTTGAGCGACAAGCGCCTGCGCGAGGACGCGGTGCGCCTCCGGCGGCCGAAGCCCGCAATTGCAGCTCGACGTGCCCTGCGTCATCACGCCGGCGAAGTGGACGGCGCGGTGGTAGCGGCCACGGGCGATCCGGGCCAGCTCCGCCCACTCCCGCGCCATCGCAGAGTTGTAGATCTCGGGCAGCGCTTTGGTATGGCGGATCCCGCCGGCGACGTACCACGCCTGCCGCGCGCTCCAGATCGCGCCGACGCCTCCATCGAGCGAGCCGTAGTCGAAGAGCGTGTGGCCGTGCACCGCAGCGCGGAAGCCGTGGAAGAAATGGCCCGTCTTGAGGAAGGACGGATCCCAGGCCGGCTCGGCGTCGTCAGCCGCGGCTGCCTCGACGTGCGCGTCCAGCCCGTGGCGCGCGAGCTCGCGCCCGAGCTTGTTCGTCTCGCGGGCCCAGCGGACGCCGGCCTCGTAGGCGCTCGGGACCGCCGGGTGGTAGTTGCTCGTGCCGCGTGCAAGCTCGATCGACGCAGTCGACGTCTCCGGGAGGCAGGACACGTAGCCGCGCGCGTAGCCGAGCATGGCGGCCGTGATCTTGTGGTTCGTCGCGAAGCGGCCCGAGAAGACGATCGTCCCGTAGCCGCCGTGCTCGAACGCCGGCTTGCCGAAGTCGAGCACGACCACGCCGTTCTCGTGCCGGCGCGCGGCAGAGCACCCCTGGGCGAAGAGGACTGACCGCTTCGCGCGGTGCTCGTAGATCGAGAGGGTCGTCGCCCGCAGGCGGCTCAACGAGCGCGGTTGACGCTTCGCGGCCTGCCGGTGAACATGCTTCGCCCTGTGTGGAGGCGTGGGGTTGCGCGGAAACTCGGTGAGTGCGTTCAGCCAGGCCCGGGGGTGCGGCGCGAAGCTCGGCACGAGGCTGCGAGCGGCGCGGCGATGGTGGAAGTGGTGGTGGGCCTTGGCCTGCGCGCCACCCGCGGCGGCGAGGGCGACCGCGAGGGCGATCGCGACGGAAAGAACATACCTCTTCAAAAGCACCTTCCTACAGATTTCACGGGATAAATCCGCGCCAGAGTAGCGTCGGTTTTGCCCGATCGCAGTCCTCCGTCGGAGGGACCGGGCGTCGGCGGACGAGGGCTCTAGACTGGAGCCGTGATCGCCCGCTACTCCCGCCCGGCCATGGCCAGGATCTGGTCGGACGAGGGGAAGCTCGCCACGTGGCTCGAGGTCGAGCTCGCCGCCACGGGGGCCTGGGCGGAGCTGGGAGTCGTGCCCGAAGAGGCCGCAAGGCGGATCGGCGAGGCGACCCCACCGACCGCCGCGCGCGTGGCCGAGCTCGAGGCGACGCTCCACCACGACACGGCCGCCTTCGTCGACGCCGTCGCCGAGCAGCTCGGCGAGGAGGGCCGCTGGTTTCACTACGGGCTCACGTCCTCCGACATCGTCGACACGGGGCTCTCCCTGCAGATACGCGAGGCCGGGACGCTCATCCTCGCCGGGATCGACCATGCCTTCGGCGTGGTGAGCGCCCGCGCGGAGGAACACCGCTCGACGCTGCAGATCGGCCGCACACACGGCGTCCACGCCGAGCCGACGACGTTCGGGCTGAAGCTCGCAGGCTGGGCGTTCGAGCTCGCCCGCGGCCGGGAACGCGTCGCGCGCGCGCTCGAGGGAATGCGCGTCGGCAAGCTTTCGGGCGCCGTCGGCACCTATGCCGCGACCGACCCGGAGCTCGAGCGGCTGGCCTGCGAGAGGCTCGGCCTCGAGCCGGCTCCGACTTCCACCCAGGTCCTGCAGCGCGATCGGCACGCCGAGCTCTTGACGGCGCTCGCCGTCGTCGCCTCGTCGCTCGACGCGCTCGCGCTCGAGATCCGTCACCTCGCCCGCACCGAGGTCGGCGAGGTGCAGGAGCCGTTCGGCCGCGGGCAGAAGGGCTCGTCGGCGATGCCACACAAGCGAAACCCCGTCGTCGCGGAACGGATCTGCGGCCTGGCGCGGGTCGTGCGCGCCAACTCCCTCGTCGGCCTCGAGAACGTCGCCCTCTGGCACGAGCGCGACATCTCGCACTCGTCGGCGGAGCGCGTCGTCATCCCCGACGCCTTTCTCGCCCTCGACTACATGCTCGAGCGCTTCGCCTGGCTCGTGGAAGGCCTCGTCGTGCGACCCGAGCGGATGCGCCGGAACCTCGAGGCGAGCCACTTTCTCTTCTTCAGCCAGCGCGTCCTCAACGGACTCGTCGAGTCGGGGCTCGCGCGCGACGATGCCTACCGCCTCGTCCAGCGCGCGGCGATGCGCGCCTGGGAGGAGGAGCTCGACTTCCGCGAGCTCTGTCGAGCCGACGAGGAGATCGCCTCGCGCCTGGACCTCGCCTCGACGTTCGACCTCGGCGCGTACACGCGCCACATCGACACCGTCTTTGCCCGTCTCGAAGCACTCAAGGAGGAGCCGCTACATGCCTGAAACCCACATCGCGTCCGGAAAGGTGCGGGACATCTACGCGATCGACGACGACCGCCTGCTGCTCGTCGCGTCCGACCGCATCTCGACCTTCGACGTCGTCCTGCCGACCGAGATCCCGGACAAGGGACTCGTCCTGACCGGCCTCTCGGGCTACTGGTTCACGCTCCTCGGCCCGATCGTGCCGAATCACATGCTCGCGGTCCGCGAGGACGGCCGCTCGATGGAGTGTCGCCGGCTCGAGATGCTGCCGATCGAATGCGTCGTCCGCGGCTACCTCGCCGGCTCGGGCTGGAAGGACTACCGGGCGAGCGGCGAGGTCTGCGGGCACAAGCTCCCGGAAGGCCTCCGCGAGTCGGACAAGCTCCCCGAGCCGATCTTCACGCCGGCCACGAAGGCGCACGAGGGCCATGACGAGAACATCACGCGCGAGCAGGCCGCGGAGCTCATCGGCGAGGAACGGCTCCGCGAGGCAGAGCGGGTCTCGCTCCGGCTCTACAAGACTGCGGCCGACCACGCGCTCCGTGCGGGGATCATCATCGCCGACACGAAGTTCGAGCTGGGGCTCGACGCCGACGGCAGGCTCGTGCTCGGCGACGAGGCGCTGACGCCCGACTCCTCCCGCTTCTGGCCGGGCGACACGTACGAGCCGGGCAAGGCGCAGGACAGCTTCGACAAGCAATTCGTCCGCGACTACTGCGAGACGACCGGCTGGGACAAGACCGATCCCGGCCCGGAGCTGCCGGACGAAGTCGTGCAGGTGACCCGCGCCAAGTACCACGAGGCCTTCGAGCGGCTGACGACGATCCCGTTCCCGGCGTACGTCGACGATCCCAGCGTGGTGCTGGGGTGAGGGCCACCGTCCTGGTCAGGCCGAAGCCGGGCATCCTCGATCCGCAAGGGGAGGCGGTCGGCTCGGCGCTCGGCCACCTCGGCTTCGAGGTGCGCGACGCGCGCGTCGGCAAGGTGATCGACCTCGAGGTCGAGGCCGCGGACGCGGCGGCGGCCCAGGCGCAGGTGGAACAGATGTGCGAGCAGCTGCTTGCGAACCCGCTGATCGAGTCGTACGAGGTGGAGATCGTTGGCTAGCCCGCAGCCGAGGATCGGGGTGATCACGTATCCCGGCTCGCAGGACGACCGCGACGCGCTGTGGGCGCTCGGGGCGCTCGACGCCGAGGCGATTTCGGTCTGGCACGAGGAACACGAGCTGCCGGACCTCGACGCGGTCGTGATCCCCGGCGGCTTCTCGTACGGCGACTACCTCCGCTGCGGCGCAATCGCCCGCTTCTCGCCGGCGACGGCCGCGGTGTGCGAGCTCGCCGACGCGGGCGGGCTCGTGCTCGGGATCTGCAACGGCTTCCAGGTCCTCTGCGAAGCCGGCCTCCTGCCCGGCGCCTTGCTCCGCAACGAGTCGCTCCGCTTCGTCTGCCGTGACGTGCCGCTGACGGTCGAGCGGAGCGACCTCGCCTTCACCCGGCGCTGCAGGCTGAAGCAGCGGCTCGTGCTGCCCGTCAAGCACGGCGACGGCCGGTACCTGCCTCCGCCGGACCTCGATCCGTCCCAGGTCGTGCTTCGCTACCTCGAGAACCCCAACGGCTCGGTCGAGAACATCGCCGGCGTGTGCAACGAGGCCGGCAACGTGATGGGCCTCATGCCGCACCCGGAGCACGCTGTCGACCCCCTGCTGGGCTCGGACGACGGAGCACTGCTCCTCGCCTCGCTGGTCGACGCCGCCCGCGACCGGGTGCTCGCCGCCTACTGAGCGTCCAGCCCAAGAGCCTGGGCGAGCGCCGGATGTTGCGCGAGGGCGGTTTTCAGCCGTCCGATGTCTCGCTCTCGGAGGGTCACCGGGCGGCGCGTCCCGCCACCGGGGCCGGCGTAGGAGAAGCGGACGAGCCTCTCACCCTTTGCCGTCTCGAGCAGCTGCACCTTCGATGCGAAGCGCTTCTTCCCGGCTTGCTGCGGGACGCTCAGCTCCTCCACGAGATCCGCAGGTCCCCACGGTGTCGCCGCCCTCGTCGCCATGAGGATGAAGCTAGCCCGGAAGGCGTGACGGCTTCGTCACGCCTTCCGGTCGGGGGAGAGAAATGTGCTAGCCGAGCTTCGCGACGCAGGGGTCGAGGTAGACGTCGTCCACCTGCCAACTGCCCGAGGTCGCCTGCGAGGTGACCTGCACCTGCGCACTCGTCGTCAGAAGCGGGAGAGCGAGAGCCGAGAGCACGCGCGGTGTGGGGTGCCAGCTCGAGTAGCTGCCCGGCGAGAGGCTGCCGACGTTGAGCAGACCGGTCAAGTTCCCGAGCAGCCCGTGGAAGAGGACTTGCACGTGGAGCGAGCCATTCGCGCCCGAGCTGCGCGCGAAGAAGCGGATCCACGGGTCGAGAAGATTGACCGGCAACGACGAGCTGAGAGCCGACGCGCCGGGACCGAGCTGCAGAGCGTGCGTGCCGGCACCCGACACGTGCCACGGCTCGTTCGCCGAAACGACAGACGCCTTCCCCCCGAGCTTCCAGGAGACGGCCCCGCTCTCGAAGCCGAGGTTCGGGAACTTGCAGTACGCGTCAGGGTCACTCCAGGTCTTGAACGGATAGCTCTGCGCACCGCACGACGGCAGGATGCTGTTGCTTCGGGCGGCGGAAGCCGCCGGGACGGAAAGCACAACCGCCAGAGCGGTAGCTGCAGGGAAGAGCCACAGACGCCTTTTCAACCCCATCTCGATACCTCACAAAGCCGCAGGAACAGTCGGCGAATCCTGGTGCGGCCGCAACAGACCGGCAATCACTCCGGTGGGGGGCTTCGTTCCCTCGAACGAGGGTTCTTGTGATCCGACTCAAGCACCCCGGGCACGAGTGCCGATCTACGTTCCGTGACAGAGGCAATTGCGGCAACTGGCCCTCGCACGACCGACGACGCCGTCCTCCAGCTGCAGCGGGAGAGCGAGTCGCAGCATTTGACCCGGACCGCCGTGACGGGCCTGCTCGCGACAGGGTTCGTCGTCGTCGCGTTCGGCGCTCTCCTGCTCCCGTCACACCGCTCGTTCTCGCTCGTGGCGTTGCTGAGCGCGCTCGTCGCGTACGCGATCGCGTCACGCGTCGAGGTCGAGTTCCCGGGTTTCGCGGCCATCCCGACCGAGGCGATCTTCGTCGTCATGTGGTTCGTCCTGCCGCTGCAGGCCTTGCCGCTCGCGGTCGTGGGGGCGATGCTGCTCGGACGACTGCCCGACGTCATTCGCGGCCGGATGCCCGCCGACCGGCTGGCGTTGGTCGTCGGCTCGTGCTGGCACTCGGTCGGGCCGGCCCTGCTCCTCTATTTCGTCGGCTCGCGCGCGCCGCACTGGAGCGACGTCCCGTACTACGCCGCGGCGCTCGCCGCCCAGTTCGCCTTCGACTTCGCGTCGACCTACGCCCAGACGCGGTCGATCGTTCCCATCTCGCCTCGTGCCCTGCTCGAGAGCACCGCCCTCGTCTGGAGCTTCGATCTCGTACTCGCACCGCTCGGACTCCTGGCTGCCTTCCCGGCGTACCGCGATCCGGCTGCCTTGCTCCTCTTGATGCCGATGGTCCTGATCGTCGCCCGCGTCGGACGGGAGCGGGAGGAGAAGAACGACAAGGTGCTCGAGCTGAAGGAGGCGTACCAGGGGACGACCTACCTCCTCGGCGACATGATCGAGTCGGACGACGCGTACACGGGCTCGCACAGCCGCGACGTCGTCGAGCTCGTCCTCGCCGTCGCCGACCGTCTCGGGCTCGACGCAGACGCGCAACGGATGGCGGAGTTCACGGCGCTCCTGCACGACGTCGGGAAGCTGAGGATCCCGACGGAGGTCATCAACAAGCCCGGCCCGCTCGACGACGCCGAGCGCGAGCTCATGAACACCCACACGATCCTCGGCCAGGAGATGCTCGAGCGTGCCGGCGGCCTCCTCGGCGAAGTCGGCCCGTACGTCCGCTCGTGCCACGAGCACTGGGACGGGAACGGCTATCCGGACCGTCTCGCCGGCGAGAGCATCCCGCTCGTCGCCCGCGTCGTGTGCACGTGCGACGCCTGGAGCGCGATGACGACCGACCGCTCGTACCGCAAGGCGCTCTCGCTCGAAGCGGCGAAGGAAGAGCTCCGCCGCTGCGCCGGGACGCAGTTCGATCCCCAGGTCGTCGACGCGCTCCTCGCCGTCCTGTAAGCGGATCGCCACACGCCGCAAGGCGCCCTCTCTTGTCGGCCTGGGCTCCGACCCTGTACGGTCACGAGCCATGGAGGGTCGCGACCCTCGCGACCCGGGCTACGACGACTGGTTCGACGAGCCCGAGCCGCCGACAGAGACGCAAAGTGCCGTCAGCCGCGGCGCCTACGAGGACGCCGACGAAGTCTGGATGCTGCCGGAGGAGGACTACGCCGGCAGGCCGGGCCGCCGGGACATCGTGGTCGCGGGCAGGACGCTCACGACGGCCCAGGCTGCGATCATCGGCGTCTCCGTCCTCGCCGTCTTCTTCGCGATCCTCGCCGCATTCGGCGTCTTCAACGGGAGCAAGCCCGCCCCGCCGCAGGTCGCGCCGCCGGCGAAGCACATCACGACCACGACGCAGACCACGACGCAAACAGTCACGCCCCCCGCGACACAGGGTCCGGCGCAACCGCTCAACCCCGGCGACACGGGCCCGCAGGTGAAGCTTCTCCAGCAGGCTCTCACGCGGCTCGGCTTCTCGCCGGGCACGGCTGACGGCGACTACGGGCCGGCGACAAAGATCGCGGTCGAGAAGTTCCAGCTCGCCAAGGGGCTGGGCGAGGACGGCGTCGTCGGGCCGCAGACGCTCGCGGAAATCCAGAAGGATCTGCAGGGCTAGCCGGGCTTGCTCAGCCCGTTTCGCTCCTGCGGGATGAGCAGCTCGAAACGCGCGCCGCCCGGGCGGCGGTCGTAGACGAGGTCCCCTCCGTGCGCCTGCGCGTACGCGCGGGCGATCGCAAGGCCGAGACCGTGACCGGTGTCCGCGCCGCCGCGCGCGAAGCGGTCGAAGATCCGCCCCTCGAGCTCCTTCGGAACGCCGGGGCCCGAGTCCTCCACGGCCACTCTGAGGTGGCGGTCGCGCGTCTGCGCGACTATCCGGATCGGCGGTGCGCCGTAACGCACCGCATTTGCGACGAGGTTCGAGACGACCCGCTCGAGCACGAGGGGATCGACGACCGCTGCGAGGTCGTCCGGGATATCGAGCTCGACTGCGTCGGTGACCGAGTGCGCGCCTCGGACGACGTCCGTCAGGGCCGCCTTCAGCACGACCGGCCGTGGCTCGACGGTGATGGCCCGCGCGTCGAGGCGAGAGAGGTCGAGCAGCTCCTCGAGCAGCCGGCGCAGGCGCTCGCCCTGCTCGACACCGACGCGCAGGAGCTCCTCGCGGAGCTCTTCGCCCAGATCCGGGCCCCGAGCGACGAGCGTCTTGAGCACTCCGTAGACGGCTGTCGCGGGCGTGCGCAACTCGTGCGAGGCGATCGCGACGAAGTTCAGCTTGAGCTGGTCGAGTTGGATGAGCTCCTCGTGGACCTGGGCCCGCTCGATGGCGCTCGCGACGCGTTCGGCCACGAGCTGGAGCAGCTCGACCTCCTCGCGCGCGAATCGCCGCGGCGTGAGCGTCCCGACGTGCAGCACGCCGAGCGCGGCACCCCGCACCAGCAGCGGCACCCCTAGCATCGTCTTGAGGTGCTTCTGGCGCAGGATCGGGTTGTAGACCTGGTACTCGTCGACGTCGATGATCATCGGCCGCGCCTCTGCTGCGACCCGGCCGGCGAAGCCGGCACCGAGCGGAATGCGCACGCCGACCTCCTCTTCGATGCCGAGAGCCGCGCGCGCGACGAGCTCCTTCGACTCCTCGTCGAGCAGGAGGACGGCACAGGTGTCGGTGCGGAGGATGTCCCGGATCCGCGGCAACAGGACATGAAGCAGCTCGTTCACCTCGAGGTGCGCGAGCGCCGCGTCGGTCACGGCCTGCACGTGCTCGATCCGCTCGCGGGCGGTGCGCTCGGCCTCGAAGAGACGGGCATGCTCGATCGCGAGCGCCGCGCGGTCGGCCACGAGCTGCAGCAGCTGGACCTCTTCATCCTGGAACGCCCGGAGCACGAGAGAGCCGACGTGGAGCACCCCGCGCACCTCGCCCTCAACGACGAGCGGCACCCCGAGCATCGACTTGATCCCCTTCTCCCGGAGCAGAGGGTTGAGCACGTGCGCGTGGTCGACGTCGTCGAGGATCACGGGGCGCTTCTCGGCGGCGATGCGGCCTGCGAAGCCGCCGCCGACCGGCACGCGCACGCCCTGCTCGACCTCCTCCTCGATGCCGAGCGCGGCACAGGCGACGAGCTCGTTCGTCTCCTCGTCGAGCAGGAGGATCGCGCACGTGTCGACTTCGAGGATCTGGCGCGTGCGCTCGAGAAGGGCGGCTAGGAGCTCATCAAGACGAAGGTGCGCGAGGGCCGCGTCCGTAACCGACTGCAGACGCCGGACGTGCTCCTCGGTGGAACCCTCCGGCCACACAGGCTCGTCATTCCCGCAAAGTGCCGAAAGCTATGCGTGGACGCCCCTCGAGAAGCGGCGAGCGAGCACAGCGGCCGCAAGCGCCAGCCCCGCAGCGACCTCCGCGAGCCAGACCGCGCGATAGCCGATCGGGTCGATGGTCACCCGCCGCGCGAGCGGCTCGAGACAGAGCGCGGCGGCCGTGACGAGCGCGCCGGTGATCGCGCGTCGCGTCCGCCACTGCTGTCCGAACCAGCCGAAGAGCGGCCCCGTCACGATGCCTCCGACGAGCACGGTGCGCTCGCTGACGACGAAGCCGCGAACGGTCGCCGCAGTGATGTGCGCATGCTCGACTGGACTGAGCGTCATCAGTCCGTACGCGAGGAGCGCGGCGTACGTGCACGCGAGACCGACGAGCGCGGCACGTCGCGGGAGTCGCTGCGTCGTTCCGGCGAGGAACGGCAGCACGAGCCACGGAGCCGAGAGGAGCGATACGTCGCTCGACCAACCGACGGCCCAGGCGTGCCCCGAGCCGGTCAGGCTCCCGAGGTACTGATCCCCCGCGCCGAAAGCGGCCGAGAGAACGAGTGCGAGCGCGACGACCATCGCGTCGATGCTACCCGCGTGACGCGCGGACTCGATCGAGGCTCTCCGCGGGCCAGAGCGCGTCGATGTCGTAATAGGTCTCGAACGAGGGCACGCCCTCGGGGAGCGCCACCCACGGCAGTTTCGAACGGGTGAAGATGTGCACGTCGGGTGAGACGCTCGCCGGCTCGTCGAGGGTCCCCGCGCGGATGAAGGCAACCGCCGGGTCGGTGTAGTGGCTGTACAGCGCGACCTCGCAGCTGGGGCAGCGGAGGATCTCCTGCGTCGAGCCGTTGCCACGCGGCACCGCCACGGACTGCGGCTCGCCCGTCGTGATCTCCACCTGGTCGGCCTCGATCAGGATGTTGATCACGAACGCGCTCCCCGTCTGCCGCTGGCAGTCGAGGCAGTGGCAGCAGTGCACGAAGAGCGGGTCGCTCGTGAGCCGATAGCGGACGGAACCGCACGAGCAGCCGCCCTCGAGCACGTCTACTTCCCGCTGCGGTCGATCAGCTCGATGCGGTAGCCGTCGGGATCCTGGACGAAGCAGATCCGCGAGCCGCCCTCGTTGACGCGATAGGGCTCGCGCTCGGGCTCGATCCCTTGCTCATTCAGCGCCGCGAGTGTCTCGTCGAGGTCGTCGGCGGCGATGGCGATGTGGCCGTAACCCGTGCCGAGGTCGTAGCTGCGGCCGTCGTGATTGAACGTGAGCTCGAGCACGGACGCGTCGTCGCCGAGCGAGAAGAAGTAGTTCGTTGCCTCCTTCTCGCCGTTCCGTACGATGTCCATGTCTCGCTCGAAACGGAAGCCGAGCGCCTCGTAGAAGGTGCGACTCTTTTCCGGATCGGTGATCCGCACCATCGTGTGCAGGAACTCAGCCACGCGCAGCAGTCTAAGGCGCCGCGGTTCGCGTCGGAGTACGCGGCGAAGCGGCCCAGGCTAGGCGGTGACTTCGGCGCGAGGCCCGGCCTCGGCAGTCTCGAGACGATCGAGGTACGGCTTCGCGCCGAGGCGCTCGAACGTTTCCCGTGCGTCTGCGAGGAGCGGCTGCGCCTCCTCGGTTCGTTCTTGATCGGCGAGCCACTCGCCGTGCTCGGCTCGGGTGACGGCGAGCCAGAACGGCAGCTCGAGCTCTCTGAACAGCGCCTCTGCCGCACCGTACTGCGCCTCGTCCGCATCCAGGCGCCCGCGAAATCGACACGCCTGCGCGTCGAGGAACGGCGCGCGGTGGCCGGGCGGGGCGTCAGTGGCCCGGGCCAGCAGGCCACGCGCTGTCTCGGTCTCGCCGAGCGTGAGCGCGGACTCAGTCGCCGCGACGAATCCCTGCTTGGCGGCCTGCTGTCCGTAGCCGAGCGTCTCGGCGGCCTCAATCGCAGCTACGCCGTCCTTCAGCGCGTCCTGGAACCTGCCCTCGGCGCGGGCGATGGCCGCCCGCGCGGCCAGGTAGCACGACTGGTCCTGGACGTCGCTCGAGCCCTCGAGGTGCGAGAAGAGAGAAAGGATCCTGCGCGCCTCCTCCGGCCGGCCGCGGTGGAGGTGAATCTCCGCGAGCGAGCTGAGCAGGCTGAGCACCACCGCGCCGGAGCGCGTGTGCTCCTCACTCGGCTCCGGGATGAGGGCGAGCGCCTCGTCCCAGCGGCCGAGCATGAAGAGCGGGTATGTCAGCTCGGAGAGGTTGGCCCACTCTGCTATGCGGCTCCCTCGGCGCCGGGCGAGGGCGAGTGACTCGCGAAGGTACTCGAGCGCCTCCCCGTAGTGGTCTCTTCGGAACTCGCCGTCGGAGAGGAGGAAGTATGCGGTCGCGGCCTCCTCGAGGAGGTCGTGCTCGAGCGCCAGCTCGAGGGAGCGGCGCAGCAGCGCGTCGGATTCGTTCACGTGGCCGCGACTGAACGCCACCGCACCCTTGATGCGGAGGGCGAACGCGAGCGGTTCCGGGAAGGCGTAGGCCTCGGCGACGTCGAGCGCCTTCTCCGTCCACTCGGCGGCTCTCTCCAGGTCGCCCTTGAACCAGTAGCCGCGCCCAAGCAGCGCCGCGATCAGGGCGACGTCCTCGTCCGGCTCGTCGCGAGAGATGATGTCGAAGGCGTCTTGAAGGCGGGCGATCGCCTCGTCGCGGCGCTCGGTGAAGCCCTGGATCCGGCCGAGGACATAGCTCATCCGGGCGCTCTCGTAGATCGCGATCGACTCCTCGAGCGGCGGCTTCGCCTCGTCCGGCAGGCCGAGTTGGCCCGCCATCTTGCCGGCGCGGCCGAGAAGCGCCGCCCGCTCGAGCGACTTGTCCGTGAGCTCGCAGGCCTGCTCGAAGTAGCGCCGTGCCTCGCCCGGCGCCGCGAGCGAGGCAGCCCGCTCGCCTGCCCGCGTCAGCATCCGGCGGGCGTTGGCGCGCAGTTCGGCGGCATCGCCCTCGTCCGGGAGCACCCGGTAGGCGTCGAGGTAGTGCGACGCGATCACCTCGATTACCTCGTCCTGCTCGCCGACGAATGCGCTCTCGAGGTATGCGGCTGCGGCGAGGTGGCGGGCGCGCCGTTCGCGTTTCGAGAGCGTCTCGTAGGCGACGCGCCGCACGAGGTCCTGGAGAAAGCCGTACTGACCGCGATCCGGCGAGCGCGGGTCGGCCTGGATCGAGAGCACCTCCTTGCGAACGAGCCCGGTGAGGGGCGCCGCGAGGTCAGCGTCGACGACGCCGCTGACGGCAGCGAGTGCCTGGCGCGTGAACGTCTTGCCGAGCACGGCGGCATCCTGCAGCAGCCGCCGTTCGTCGGCCGAGAGCCCGTCGAGTCGCGCCGCGATCAACGCGTGCAGCGTCTCAGGCACCTCGAGGGTCTCGACCTGCCCGACCGGTCGGTAGACGCTTCCCTCCTGGACGAGCAGGCCTCGGTCGAGCAGCATCCGCACCGTCTCGACGGCGTACAGCGGGACTCCCTCCGCGCGCGCGAGGATCTGGCGGCGCAGGGAGTCGGGCAGCCCCGGCACGAGCCCGTCCAGGAGTTCCTGCATTGGCTGCTCAGAAAGCGGTTCGATGTAGAGGGCCGTGAACATGCGCTTTCCCGCGCCCCACGTCGGCCGGTTCTCGAGCAGCTCCGGCCGCGCTAGCGTGATCACGTAGAGCGGCTGGTCACGCGACCACTCGAGCAGGTACTCGACGAAGTCGAGCAGGCTCGCGTCCGCCCACTGCATGTCCTCGAAGACAAGCGCGACAGGCGCCGCATCGCCGAGCCGCTCGAAGAAGAGACGCCAAGCGCCGAACAGCTCCTCCCTCGAGCTCGCCTCGCGCTCCTCGAGTCCGAGCAGGTGCGCGAGCCTTGGCTCGACGAACCGCCGCTCCTCCTCGTCGAGCACGTACTCGGTCAGCGTCGCGTGCAGCTTTTCGAGCGCCGGGCCTGAATCTTCGTCCTCTGCGATCCGGCAGCGCATCCGCACCATGTCCGCGAGGGCCCAGTATGTGACGCCCTCGCCGTAGGCTAGGCAGCGGCCGCGGTGCCAGAGCGTTGTCTGCTGGAGCCCATCTATGTACTTGAAGAACTCCCAGGCAAGCCGCGACTTGCCAATGCCGCCGATGCCCGTCACCGAGACGAGGTGCGCCTTGCGCTCCTCCGCGCTTGCGTGGAAAAGCTCCTTGAGCAGGCGGAGCTCGCGGTCGCGGCCCACGAACGGAGCCTCGAGACCCTCCGACTTGAGCGTGCCGCGCGCGCCGGAGACGACGCGGACTGCACGCCAGAGCGGCACGAGTCCCGTCTTGCCCCTGAGCTCGTGGCTGCCGGCGCTCTCGTAGACGATCGCCGCCTCGGTCGCCCGCCGCGTGGCCTCGCCGACCAGCACTTGGCCGGGCTCAGCGATCCCCTGCATCCGCGAGGCGGTGTTGACCAGGTCGCCGGCGATCATCCCTTCGCCCTCGGCGCCGATCGTCACCGCCGCCTCGCCGCTCAGCACCGCCGCCCGCGCCCGCAACCCAGTGGCCCCCACCTCATCGCCGAGCGCGGTCACTGCCGCCACCAGGTCGAGCGCCGCCCGGACGGCACGCTCCGCGTCGTCCTCGGTCGCGAGCGGCGCCCCCCACACCGCCATCACGGCATCGCCAATGAACTTCTCCACGGTGCCCCCGTAGAGGCCGATCAACCGGCGGCACCCCTCGAAATACCGCGACAACAACTCCCGCGTCTCCTCCGCATCCCGCTGCTCCGATGCCGCGGTGAAACCCACGAGATCCGCAAACAAGACCGACACGTAACGGCGCTCCGCCACCGGCGCCTTGGGCGGTGGAGCAGTCGCCCCAGTGGCAACCGCGTCCGCAGACGCAGCGGTCACCTCCTCGGAAAGCGCAGCGCCACACTCGTCGCAGAACTTTCGTTCTGCTGCGTTCGGCGCACCACATGCGGGGCAGACGAGCGCGAGAGCAACACCGCACTCGCCACAGAACTTCGCACCTTCGCGGTTCTCGGCGCCGCAGTTCACACAGGCAGTCACCCCCGAAGCCTAGAACGACACCGGCGCACCACCAAGTGGCCGACCACAGCGGGTGGCGTTCAGTCCTAGCCGGATCCGGTCGTCAACTCAACATTGTTGAGTAGCCGTCGGGATCCTGGACGAAGCAGATTCGTGAGCCGCCCCGCGAGTGTCTCGTCGAGGTCGTCGGCGGCGATGGCGTTGTGGCCGTAACCCGTGCCGAGGTCGTGGCTGCGGCCGTCGTGATTGAACGTGAGCTCGAGCACGGACGCATCGTCGCCGAGCGAGAAGAAATAGTTCGTCGCCTCCTTCTCGCCGTTCCGGACGATGTCCAGGTCGCGCTCGAAGCGGAAGCCGAGCGCCTCGTAGAACGCGCGGCTCCGCTGCGGATCCGTGATCCGGACCATCGTGTGGAGGAAGTCGGCCATGTCCCGAATCCAGCGCGTCAGGCGGCTTCGCGCGCTTCGGCTCGGCGGGCGCGCAGCGCAGCCAGCCGCACCGATCCGGTGGCCAGGGCGACGCCGCCGAGGATCAGGACGAGCCCGACGAAGGCGTAGGCGCCGAAGCGCTCACCGAGGAACACGGCGCCGTAAGCGAGTGCGATCGGCGGCACGAGGTACGTCACCAGCCCTGCGTAGACGGGGCCGGCCTGCTGGATCAGAGCGAAGAAGAGGAGGTACGCGACCGCCGTCCCCACGAGGCCGAGGACGAGAATCGCCGCGATCGTCTCGCCGTGCCACATCCCGGTGGGCGCTTGCACGATCCCGGCGGGAAGCGCCGCGAGGGTCGAGACGGCGGTCGAGCCGAGCGCCACCACCAGCGGCGGCGTGCTGCGGAGGTGGCGGCCGGCGAGCAGCTGTCCGCTCGCGTAACAGAACGCGACGGCCACGACCGCGAATGCGGCGAGCAGCTTTCCCTGCGGCTGCGCCCCGACGAGAAGCGCAACGCCCACGAAGCCGACGACGAGGCCTGCGAGGCGCACGCCGACCACCCGGGACTCGCGGAAGAAGCCGAACGCGAGGAGCGCGCTGAACATCGGCACTCCCGCCTGCAGGATCGAAGCGAGGCCCGAATCGATCCGCGTCTCACTCCACGACAGGAGCCAGAACGGGATCGCGGTGTTCACGAGCCCGACCACGACGAGCCACCGCCAGCCGGCTCGCAACTCTGCAAGCGTCCGCTCCATGCCGAGCCGAAGCGGCGCGACCGCCGCGAGCAGGAGCGTCGCCGAGCCGATCCTGGCGAGAATCAGCGTGGCCGGCGCGAGCTGCCGGTCGGCGATCTTGATCAGCATGAACGACGCGCCCCAAATGAGCGCGAGCACCACGAGGAGGACGGCCGGCCGACGCATCTACCTAATGGAACGCAACGTGGCCGGCTCCCGTGAGATTCCGCCGCGGCCCCGGCTAGACTGAATCACCTGACGGAGCTGGCCGCCCAGACGTCCCTGCACCGCGCCCTCGGTCTGACCGACTGGGAAGCGGAACGTATCCGGGAGTTGCTCGGCCGCGATCCGAACCATTTCGAGCTCGCGGTCTTCTCGCTCCTCTGGTCGGAGCACTGCGGGTACAAGCATTCGGCGCTGCTGCTCAAGCGGTTGCCGTCGGCTGGTCCGCGCGTCCTCCAGGGGCCGGGCGAGAACGCGGGCGTGCTCGACCTCGGCGACGGGACAGCGGTCGCGTTCAAGGTCGAGTCGCACAACCATCCGTCGGCCGTCGAGCCCTTCCAGGGAGCGGCGACGGGGATCGGCGGGATCCTCCGCGACGTGATCGCGATGGGCGCGCGCCCGATCGCGCTGCTCGACGGGCTCTGGTTCGGAGAGCCCGGCTTCCAGTTCCAGCAGGCCGTTGCGGGCATCGGCCACTACGGCAACTGCGTCGGCGTGCCGACGGTCGGCGGGCAGACCGTCTTCGACCCCGCATACGCCTCGAACTGTCTCGTCAACGCGATGTGCGTCGGGCTGCTCGAGGCCGACCGGCTGCACTCGGCGAAGGCGAGCGGGCCCGGGCGGGTCGTCGTCCTCTACGGCGCGACCACAGGCCGCGACGGCATCGGCGGCGCCTCGGTGCTCGCGAGCGCGGAGCTGAGCGAGAACGACGCCGACAAGCGCCCGTCGGTTCAGGTCGGCGACCCGTTCACCGGCAAGAAGCTGATCGAGGTCTCGCTCGAGCTCGTCGGAGCCGGCTACGTCGAGTCGCTCCAGGACTGCGGGGCGGCAGGTCTCGCGTCCGCTCTTTCGGAGATGGCCGCGGGGGACACGGGGATCGACGTCCATCTCGACCTTGTGCCCCTGCGAGAAGAGGGCATGGAGCCGTGGGAGATCATGATTTCGGAGTCGCAGGAGCGGATGGTCGCGGTCGTGCGGCCGGAGATGCTCGACTCGGTGCGCGCCGTCTGCGACCGCTGGGAGCTGCCGTGCACCGCGATCGGTGAGGTAACCGACTCCGGTGCGTTGCGCGCGTTCCACGAGGACGAGGTCGTGGGCGACATCCCGGCGCGGCTGCTCACGGACGAGTGCCCGCGCTACGAGGTCGAGCAGCAGGCCGAGCATCGCGAGCCGCGGCAGGTCACGCCGACCGAGCTCGACGTCCGCGAGGTGATCGAGCAGTACGACCACCTCGTCGGCTCCCGGACTGTGCGCCGCCCCGGGCTCGACGCCGCGGTCCTCCGCCTGCGGCCGTCCCTGCGTGGCCTCGCGGTCGCGCTGCAGGGCCCCGCGCCCGGCGAGACCGACGGCTTCCGCGCAGGCGTCCAGGCGACGCTCGGCGCCGCCCGCAACGTCGCGTGCGCCGGCGGCGAGCCGATCGGCTTCACCGACTGCCTCAACTTCGGCAACCCCGAGAAGCCGGCGATCGCGCACGAGCTCGCGCAGGCGATCGAGGGAATCGCGCAGGCCGCGGAGGCGCTCGGCGTCCCGGTCGTCTCCGGCAACGTGTCGCTCTACAACGATGCCGACGGTGCCTCGATCCCGCCGACGCCGGTCGTCGGGTGTGTCGGGCTCGTGCCGGACGTGCGGAGGGTTCCAGCACGCTGGCAGAGCGGCGACGCAGTCCTGCTTGCCACCTCGCCGGGCGGATCGCTCGCGGCCGAGACGGCCCTGATCCGCTTCCTCTGGAAGGCGGCGCCCCACCTGACCCTGTGCCACGACGTCGGCAGCGGCGGAATCGCTGGGGCGTTGGCCGAGGCCGCGGCCTGGAGTGGCGGGCTCGAGGCGGAGGTCGAGATCCCCGCCGACTACGACTCCCGCCGCGGGGCCGCGATCCTCGCCTGCCGGCCGGGACGCGTGAGCCGGCTCGGCTCCCGCGGCTTCACCCAGATCGGAGTCGTTGCCTGATGTGCGGCGTGTTCGGCGTCTACGCACCGGAGCGCGACGTCGCGCGGCTCTCGTATTTCGGCCTCTTCGCACTGCAGCATCGCGGCCAGGAGTCGGCGGGGATCGCTGTCTCCGAGCACGGGCGCCTGACGGCACTGCGCGACCTCGGCCTCGTCTCCCAGGTCTTCGACGAGCAGAAGCTCGGCGGCCTGCGCGGCCAGGTGGCGATCGGGCACACGCGCTACTCCACGACGGGCTCGTCGCAATGGGCGAACGCGCAGCCGCTCGTCCAGCACGGACGCGCGCGCACCGTCGCCCTCGGTCACAACGGGAACCTGATCAACGTCGGCGAGCTCCGCGATGAACTGCGCGCGGACGGCGTGCGGATCGGAACGACATCCGACAGTGAGCTGGTCGCGGGGTTGATCGCCAACGATTCGGCTCCGCTCGACGAGGCCGTCGCGAACGCGATGCGCCGCCTCGACGGTGCGTATTCGATCGTCGCCTTGTCGGAGGGACGGCTGGTCGCCTTCCGCGACGAGCACGGCTTTCGCCCGCTCGTGATCGGTCGGATTCAGGACGACCTGGTGTTCGCCTCGGAGACCTGCGCGCTCGACCTGGTCGGAGCGGAGCTCGTCCGCGAGGTCGCGCCCGGCGAGCTCGTCGTCGCGGACGCCGACGGGCTCCACGCGACACAGGTGCTCGAGCGCGCCGAGGGCGGTGCGCTCTGCATCTGGGAGTTCTTCTACCTCGCGCGTCCGGACAGCCGGCTCGAGGGGATGGAAGTGCACAACGCGCGCGTGCGGATGGGCGAACAGCTTGCGCGGGAGGCTCCGGTCGAGGCCGACCTCGTCCTCCCCATCCCCGATTCGGGCACGCCGGCGGCAATTGGCTTCGCCCGCCAGCTCGGGCTCCCCTTCAGCGAGGGCCTGATCAAGAACCGCTACGTCCAGCGCACGTTCATCCAGCCCGACCAGGAGCTCCGCCGGCAGGGCATCAAGCTCAAGTACCACCCCGTCGCCGAGGTCTCGGGCAAGCGCGTCGTCGCCGTCGACGACTCGATCGTGAGGGGCAACACGACCCGCGAGATCGTGCGGATGCTCTTCGACGCGGGCGCGGCCGAGGTGCACCTCCGCGTCTCCTCGCCGCCCGTGATCGGCCAGTGCTTCTACGGGATCGACCTCGCCGACCCGTCCGAGATGATCGCCTCGACCCGGACTGTCGAGGAGGTGCGCGAGCATCTCGGCGCCACCTCGCTCGCCTACCTCTCGCACGACGGGCTCGTCGACGCGACGCAACGGCCCGCGTCGGCTCTTTGTCGCGGGTGCCTCACCGGCGACTACCCGACCGAGGTGCCCGCCGAAGCCGCGAAGCTCAGGTTCGAGCCGGCGCGTGCGTAGCGGTGCAGCTCTTCCACTACCACCTCGTCACGAGTCGCGTCCGCGAGGTCGAGGCGCGCTACATCGGCAAGCTCGCGTTCGATCTCGTCGCGCGCCACGGCCGCATCGGCGAAGAGCTCACGTCGTACGAGCCGGGAGTCGCCTGGAGCGAGCTCGACGCGATGGGCTTCAAGCTCCGGTTGACCGAGCTCGAGAAAGGGGCGGTCAACGTCGTGGTCCAGCCGGGGCAGTGGCCGACACCGCGCGTCGATCACCTCGGCTTCGTGCTCGACGAGGACGAGTTCGAGACGGCCCTCGAGCGCGCCGAGCGGAACGACCTGCGCGTGCAGGAGCACGGCGGGCGGCGCACGTTCGTCTCCACCAACGCCGGCTACCGGCTCGAGCTTCATCCACCGCGGGAGTGGATCGACGAGCTGCTCGCGCAGGGCGACGAGCTGCGGCTGTCCGAGCTCCATCTCAAGGCGGACGATCCGAAGGGCAAGGCGCAGGCGCTCGCGATGATCCTCGACGTCGAGCACGACGGGGACAGCGTCGAGGTGGGCGACACGGTCGTCCGCTTCGTCCGCGGCGGCCCGCAAGGCCGGCCGGAGCTCTTCGGCGAGCTGTTCGTCTGACGACCGGTACGACGTACCGCACGTGGACGTAACGCGTGGCGTACGTGGCGGTGACGCGGTCTTCGCGTCTCTGTCACGATGGCCGGCCGTCCCCCGGCGGCCATAGACTCGCCGGGTGGCGGAGGAAGGACGGACGTACGACGCGGCAGGCGTCTCGCTCGCCACTGCCGAAGCGGTCGTCGACCGGCTCCGCGCCGCGGTCGAGTCGACAGGCGCGCGAGGGTTTGGGCAGTTCGCCGCCCTCCATCCGCTCGGCGACGGGCGCTTCCTCGCCGCCTCGACCGACGGCGTCGGCACGAAGCTCATCCTCGCCCGGCAGCGCGGTGCGCTTCGCGCCTGCGGCTCCGATCTCGCTGCCCACTGCATCAACGACGTGATCACGTGCGGGGCCGAGCCGCTGATCCTGCTCGACTACGTCGCCGCCGCGAGCATCGATCTCGAAGAGGTCGCGGAGCTCGTGGAAGGCGCTGCCGAGACCTGCCGCTCGGCCGGCGTCGCACTCGTCGGGGGAGAGGCCGCCGAGCTACCGGGCATCTACCGCGAAGGCGAGCTCGACTTTGCCGGCACATGCGTCGGAATCGTGGAGAGCCCGCTCGACGGAGCGGCCATCTCGGCCGGAGACTTCGTCGTCGGCTTCCGCTCCGCCGGGGTGCACGCGAACGGGTTCACGCTCGTGCGGCGCGTGCTCGAGGCCGAGGACTACCACGGCGACGACCTGCTTGCGCCGACGCGCCTCTACCTCGACGACGTGCGACGCCTCCGCGGGCGGGCGCACGCGTTCGCGCACGTCACCGGCGGCGGCATCCTCGGCAACCTCGAGCGCGTCCTGCCCGACGGGCTGCACGCCGAGATCGAGTGGGACTCCTGGGAGCGTCCCCCGGTCTTCCACTGGCTCGCGCGCCACGTCGAGGAGGACGAGCTACGCCGCGTCTTCAACCTCGGCATCGGCTTCTGCGCGGTCGTGAGCGGGCCGGCGCCGAACGAACTCGTGATCGGGCGGATCGAGTGATCGGCGTGCTCGTCAGTGGCGAGGGGACGAACCTCCAGGCGCTCGTCGAGGCCGGCCTGCCGATCACCGCAGTCGCCTCGAACAGGCGCGACGCTCCCGCCCTCGCCCGCGCATCCTGTGCTACGGCGGCTTTCGAGCTCTCCGAGTTCCCCGACCGCACGGCCCGCGACAGGGCCATGGCCGACTGGCTCGAGCAGCAAGGAGTGCGCCTCGTCGTCCTCGCCGGCTACATGCACCTGCTCACGCCGGCCTTCCTCGAGCGTTTCCCCGGCGCCGTCGTCAACGTCCACCCGTCGCTGCTGCCCGCTTTCCCCGGTGCGCACGCGGTGGAGGAGCAGCTCGCCGCCGGCGTCGCCGAGTCGGGGGCGTCGGTGCACCTCGTCGACGAGGGAGTCGACAGCGGGCCGGTGCTCGCGCAGGAGCGCGTCCCGGTGCTCGACGGGGACACGCCCGAGACACTCCACGAACGGATCAAATCGGTCGAGCACCGGCTGCTGCCCGAGGTGGTGAGAGAGCTGTGCGCGCGCTGATCTCGACGTGGGACAAGTCCGGCCTGGATGCGTTCGCGCGCGGCCTCGTCGCGCTCGGGTGGCGGCTCGTGGCGAGCGGCAACACGGCGGCAGCGCTCGAGGCGATCGGCCTCCCGGTGGAGCGCGTCGAGGCGGTCACCCAGTCCCCGGAGATGCTCGGTGGGCGGGTGAAGACGCTCCACCCGCGCGTCCATGCCGGCATCCTCGCCCGCCGCGACGAGCCCGGGGACGTAGCCACCCTCGAGGAGCACGGCATCGAGGCGTTCGACCTCGTCTGCGTCAACCTCTACCCGTTCGAGGCGTTCACGGCGCAGCGCGGCGTGAACGAGGCCGACGCGGTCGAGATGATCGACATCGGCGGCCCGTCGATGCTGCGTGGCGCGGCGAAGAACTTCGCCCACTGCGCGCCGGTTTGCAGCCCCGACCAGTACGGGCCGATCCTCGAGGAGCTGCGAGCGAGCGGCGAGCTCTCGCTCGAGACGCGCCGCCGGCTCGCCGCGGAGGCGTTCGCTCACACCGCCGCCTACGAGGCCGCGATCGCGACGTGGTTCAACGCGCGCGAGGAGTTCCCGGACGCGCTCGTCGTCTCGCTCGACAAGGTGCTCGACCTCGCGTACGGCGAGAACCCGCACCAGCGGGCCGCGTACTACGCGGAGCGCGGCACCCGCCGCCACCTCCTCTCGCGTGTCGAGCAGCTGCATGGGAAGGAGCTCTCGTTCAACAACCTCAACGACTTCTCGGCCGCGCGCTCGCTCGCGCGCGAGTTCGCGCTGCCCGCCTGCGTCATCGTCAAGCACGCGAACCCCTGCGGGGTCGCGGTCGGGGCCACGCTCGAGGAGGCGTACGACAAGGCGCTCGCGTCCGACCCCACGTCTGCCTACGGCGGCGTCGTCGTCCTCAACCGCGAGGTCGAGACACCGCTCGGGGAGAAGCTCGCGGAGCAGTTCGTCGAGGTGCTATTCGCGCCGGGATACACCGAGGACGCGCTTACCGCGCTGCGGCGGAAGAAGAACACCCGCATCCTCCTCGACGGCGAGCGGCGCGCCGGCGAGCCCGGCGAACGGAGCTACAAGCGTGTGCTGGGCGGGATGCTCGTCCAGGACGCCGACGCGGAGGTCGAGGACCGCGACAATTGGGAGCTGGTCACCGGCGAGCTGAGCGAGCCGCAGTGGGGCGATCTCGTCTTCGCCTGGCGAGTGTGCAAGCACGTCGCCTCGAACGCGATCGTGCTCGTCAAGGACCTGCAGACGATCGGGATCGGTGCCGGCCAGATGAGCCGCGTCGACGCGGTGCGGATCGCCGTCGAGAAGGCGGCCGAGTTCGGCCACGACGCGGCGGGCTCCGCGCTTGCCTCCGACGCGTTCTTCCCGTTCCCGGACGGGCCGCAGATCGCGCTCGACGCCGGCACGACTTCGATCGTCCAGCCGGGCGGCTCACGCCGCGACGAGGACGTGACGGCCGCGATGGCCGAGGCCGGCGCCGCGATGGTCTTCACGGGTCGCCGCCACTTCCGGCACTAGGTCTTCGTACGATGGCCGTGGCAACAGGGGAGGAGATCCGATGAACGCCGCACAACCCGATCCGCGCCGCTGGCAGGCGCTCGCACTCGTCTGCGTCGCGTTCTTCATGACGGTGCTCGACGTCTCGATCGTCAACGTCGCGCTGCCGTCGATCGGGCGCAGCCTGCACTTCTCGCAGACCGGCTTGCAGTGGGTGATCACCGCCTACGCGATCACCTTCGGCGGCTTCCTGCTGCTCGGCGGCCGTGCCGGCGACATCCTCGGCCGCAAGCGCATGTTCCTCGTCGGACTGACGCTCTTCTCGCTCGCCTCCCTCGTCTGCGGCCTCTCGGGCTCGACCGGAGTCCTCGTCGCGGCGCGCGCCGTGCAGGGCCTCGGCGCGGCGATCGTGTCGCCGTCCACCCTCTCGATCATCACCACCACTTTCCAGGAGGGAGCCGAGCGGAACAAGGCGCTCGGAATCTGGGGAGCGATGGGCGGCAGCGGAGCCGCCGCCGGCGTGCTCTTCGGCGGGATCCTCACGAGATACGCCGGCTGGGAGTGGATCTTCTTCGTCAACGTCCCCGTCGGTGCGCTCGTGCTCGCGCTCGCTCCGAAGATCGTGCGCGAAAGCCGCGCTCCGGACGCCGGTCGCAACTTCGACCTGGTCGGTGCGTCGTCGGTCACCGGCGGCCTCGCGTTGCTCGTCTACGCGATCTCGAAGGCTCCGGTCGACGGCTGGAGCGACGCGACGACCGTCGGCCTGCTCGTCGCGGCTGCCGTCCTCATCGCGTTCTTCGTCACCTGGGAGACGCGCGTCGCGAACCCGCTGATGCCGCTCTCGATCTTCCGCATCCGGACGCTCGCGGGCGCGAACGTCGTGGGCCTGCTGCTCGGCGCCTCGATCTTCGCCGACTTCTTCCTGCTGACGCTCTACGTGCAGAACGTCCTCCACTACTCCCCGCTGAAGACCGGCATCACGTTCCTCGCGACTGCCGGGACGACGGTGCTCGTGGCCGCCCTCTCGCAATACCTGAGCACGAGGATCGGGCCGAAGCCGGTCATGGCGGCCGGCCTCGCGCTCAACACGGGCGGCCTGCTCTGGTACGCGCAGATCCCGGTGCACGGGACGTACGTGCACGACCTCCTCGGCGGCTACCTCATGTTCGGCTTCGGGCTCGCGTTCGCGTTCATTCCCGTCTCGATCGCGGCACTTGCCGGCGTCGGCCCGCGCGAGGCTGGGCTGGCCTCGGGCCTGCTGAACACGTCACAGCAGGTCGGCGGCGCGATCGGGGTGGCCGTCGCCACGAGCGTCGCCGTCTCGCACGCGACGCATCTCCTGCGAACCGGCCACTCGCCGCCGGATGCGCTCACGAGCGGCTACGCGCTCGCGTTCTGGGTCATCGCCGGCATCTCGGCAGCTGCGGTCGTGGCTGCGCTCGTTCTCGTCAAGAACGAGATCCCGAGCGAGGAAGCGGCTCAAAGCTCGCCGGGCTTGGCGTAGCGCAGGGTTCCTCCGACGACGACTGCTGCTCTACGCTTCGCACCGATGCCGCGGGAATATCCGACCGTTCTCGACCTCGTCGGGGGCACGCCGATCGTCAGGCTCGACAGGCTCTCGCCGGCCGGCCACGCGCAGATCCTCGCCAAGCTCGAGTTCCTCAACCCCGGCGGCTCGGTCAAGGACCGGATCGGGCTCGCGATGATCGAGCAGGCCGAGCGCGAGGGGAAGCTCAAGCCGGGCGGGACGATCGTCGAGCCGACCTCGGGCAACACCGGCGTCGGCCTCGCCATTGCCGCGGCGGGCAAGGGCTACCGCTGCGTCTTCGTCATGCCCGACAAGATGAGTCAGGAGAAAATCTCGATGCTGCGCGCGTACGGCGCCGAGGTTGTGATCACACCGACTGCGGTCGACCACGACTCGCCGGAGTCGTACTACTCCGTGTCGTCGCGGCTCGCCGAGGAGATCCCGGGCGGCTTCAAGCCCGACCAGTACTCCAACATGGCGAACCCGCAGGCGCACTACGACGTGACTGCGCCCGAGATCTGGGAGCAGACCGGCGGCGAGCTCGACGCGCTCGTCATCTCCGTCGGCACGGGCGGCACGATCTCCGGCGTCGGGCGCTGGTTCCACGAGCGGAAGCCGGAGGTGAAGATCATCGGCGTCGATCCCGAGGGCTCGATCTACACAGCCCACGACAACTCCGAGCTTCACCCGTACCTCGTCGAGGGCATCGGCAAGGACACCTGGCCCGACACGATCGATCTCAATGTGGTCGACGAGTGGATCCGGGTCCCGGACCGCGACTCGTTCCTCACGGCGCGGCGGCTCGCGCGGGAGGAAGGCATTCTCGCCGGCGGCTCCGCAGGCTCGACCATCTGGGCGGCGATCCGCGTCGCCGAGCGGCTGGCCGCGGACGCAACCGTGCTGGCGATCGTCCCCGACTCGGGCCGCTCCTACATGTCGAAGTTCTACGACGACAACTGGATGCTCGAGCACGGCTTCGTGGAGCGGCAGACCGCGTTGCCGACCGTCGACGAGCTGCTCGTCGCGAAGCACGGAGGCGAGGTGCCGGAGCTCGTCACGATCACCGCGCACGCGAAGGTCGGCGAGGGGATCGACACGATGCAGCGCTACGGCATCTCGCAGCTGCCGGTTGTGCGCGACGGCCAGTGCGATTCGCTCGCCGACGTGATCGGCTCGCTGCAGGATCGCGCGCTGCTCGAGCGCGTCTTCGGCAATCCCGACGCCGTTCACGAGGACGTCGCAGCTGCCATGCAGCCGCCGCTCGCCGCGGTCGAGGCCTCGGCCACGCTCGACGAGGTCTTCGCGACGCTGACCGGCGGGATGAGCGCCGTCGTCGTGGCGCGCGAAGGGAAGCCGGTCGGCGTCCTCACGCGCTCAGACCTGCTCGAGTTCCTCGCCCACCGAGGCTCCTGATGCTCCGCGTCGTCGGCGCCGGCTTACCACGCACCGCGACGCACTCGTTGAAGAACGCGCTCGAGCGCCTGCTCGGCGGCCGCTGCTACCACATGGCCGAGGTGTTCCAGCACCTCGAGGACGTGCCGACGTGGCGCGCCGCGACGCGAGGGGACGAGGTCGACTGGCGCTCGTTCCCGCCCGATTCCGTCGCGGCGGTCGACTGGCCCGCGTCGGCGTTCTGGCGCGAGCTCGCGGACGCGAACCCGGACGCCGTGATCGTGCTGTCGACCCGCGACAGCGCGGCGAAGTGGTGGGAGAGCGCCGACGAGACCGTCTTCCCGGTGCTGCGAAAGCCGGTCGAGCAGCCCGAGAACGAAGAGTGGCACCGGATGGTGAACGAGCTCGCAGCACGCGAGATCGGTCCCGACTGGGACGACGCCGAGCGGGCGCAGGCGTTCTACGAGCGGCACAACGAGCAGGTGCGGCGCGAGGCGCCGGCGGACCGTCTTGTCGACTGGCAGGCTCGTGACGGCTGGGAGCCGCTCTGCAAGGCGCTCGGGGTGCCCGTGCCCGACGAGCCGTTCCCGCGGGTCAACACGCGCGAGGAGTGGCGCGCGCGTGCCGAGCAGTAGCCCTGCAGCGCGCCGCTACTCTCCGGGCATGGCCGTCGAGCGCCTCGAGTCTCTGCTCCGCGATGCGTTTCCCGACGCGCCGGAGCTGCGCGTCGAGGACCGCACGGGCGGCGGCGACCACTTCCACGTGACGGTCGAGAGCCCGCGCTTCGACGGGCTGCCGCTGCTCGAGCAGCACCGGCTCGTCAACGACGCACTGGCCGAGCCGCTACGCGACGGCACCATCCACGAGCTTCGGATCAAGACGAGGGGGACGACGTGAGCGAGATAGCAGAGCGGATCAAGGACGTGATCGAGAACGAGCAGGTCGTGTTGTTCATGAAAGGCACGCCGCAGTTCGTGATGTGCGGCAACTCGGGCCGGGCGCTCGAGGCGCTGCGGGCCGCAGGCGCGCCGGTGACGGCGGTCGACGTCCTCCCGGATCCGTCGATCCGGCAGGAGCTGGCGGGGGTCGCCGGCTGGCCGACGATCCCGCAGGTGTTCGTCAAGGGCGAGCTCGTCGGCGGCGCCGACATCACGCAGGAGCTCGCGGAGACGGGCGAGCTGAAGCGGCTCCTCGAGGAGAAGCTCGGCGCGGGCTACTCCGACGGCGCCTCGGAGCGCGTCGTCGACGTGCTCAGCGCGGTCTCGTAAACCGAACGCCCAGGAGGCGCTGGACGCGGTTGCTGAAGGCGCGCCGCCCCCAGGTGGCATCGATGAGCGGCGTCTGACGTTTGCCGCCGATGCTGAACTCGATCGCACCGCAGGCTGACGCCGGCCGCGACGGCGCGACCGCTCTCGCCAGCTCCGCACCGTCCGCCGAGCGGAAGACGAACGTGACCCTCGAAGCGAGGATGAGTGGGCACTCGAGGCCCGTCGTACCAGGCTGGATCACGTTGAGCGCGTCGAACCAGCGGACGATGCGCGCGACGTTCTCGGGTTTCGTGACGCTCCGCCTCAGGCGCCCGTTGCGAATGTCGATCTCGCGCACGCCCGCTGGAACGACCTCGCGCGGCGAGCGCGGGTAGATCCAGGCGACTCCCGCCTCGACTCGAATGACCGTCCGTCCCGCTTGCCGCGCCAGGTCGACCGTGAGCAACCGTTTCTTCGAGCCGGCCGCACCGTTGTCGAAGTCGAGCGATGGGTAGACGCCTCCGCCGCCGTAGTAGTGGAAACCATGCGGCGGGTGGGCCTTGACGAACCCGGAGACTAACTCGAGGGGCATCGACACGCGCCAGAAGGAGAAGCGCCACGCAAGTTCGCTGGTCAGGGAGATGCCCGTGTCCCGCTGGCGCACGACGGCGGGCCTCTCGATCCGGCGCGCGCCGCGCGGCAGGACGGCACGCCGCAGGAGCAGCTGCGCTTCCCGTCCCGCTGCGTGCTTCCGCGCAGCGGCGATCGCGTGCCGGCTCGGGCCACCACGCGCCGCGACGTTGGACAGCCGCGGCGCCGGCGAGGCACCGGCGCCGCAGGCTGTGACGACGAGAGCGCACGCAGTCCCCAACAGGAGCAAACGCCTCATCGTGCCGTTATACGTCGCCAGGCCCGGCGACCGTCACAACCTCTTCAGTCGCCGGACGACCCGAGTCACCCGTTCGGTTGAGCCTCGACCGTAGGAAGTACCCACCGACGACCCGTGGCGCCTCGGACGCCCATCCACCCGCACGCACCGACAACGTGCTTGAAGCGTTACGCCTATCAAGGAGAAACTCCGATGAAGTTCCTCTCACCGATGCGGCTCGTGCTGGTCGCGGCCGTTGCGGCCGTGGTCGCCGGCGGTGCATATGCCTTCACTGCGGCCAACACAGTCCCCGCCTCTAATGCAGGCTCGGGTAGCGGCACCGTGTCCGGTTACACGGTCACGAACCTCCACTACTCGCTCAACTCGACGGCGCCGAACAACGTCGACTCGCTGAGCTTCACGATCAGCCCGGCCGTCCCGAACACGGGCAGCGGAAAAGTCACGGTGCAGGCCGCGCTCACCTCGGGCGGCCCGAACAACTACACCTGCTCGACGGATACCCCTGGCACGACCGTCACCTGCGCGACGACCTCGCCGCAGCTGACGACCGACAAGCTGACCTCGGTCACCGTCGTCGCGGCTCAGTAACCGCGATGGGGGCGCGAGATGAAGATCGGAGGACGCCCGCCACTCGCAGCCGCATTCCTCCTCCTCGCGGCTGCGTGGTTCTTCCTCGCGCCCCCGCAACTCGGCGGCTTCACGCTCTACTCCGCAACCGTCGGAACGAGCATGGCGCCGCGGTTCCATGCCGGCGACCTTGCGGTCGTCCGGCGTGCGAGCTCGTACAAGGTCGGCCAGGTCGTCCTCTATGAGAGCCCCGTTCTTCCTCGGGCCGTTCTCCACCGCGTCGTGGTCGTCCAGGACGGCCACTACTTCTTCCAGGGGGACAACAACGACTTCGTCGACGCCGGCTACGCCACGCGCAGCGAGCTGCTCGGCCGGCTGTGGTTTCGGGTCCCGCGGGCCGGCGGGATCCTCACCTGGATCGGGAAGGCGAGCCATTCTGCGCTCATCGCCGGCGCCGGGACCCTACTCCTGCTTCTCGTCGGTGGACGAGCGGTCTCGCTCCGCCCGCGCCGCCGCCGCCGGCGCTCGCACGCCGCAGGGCGCAGCGGCCGGCGGAGGCCCGTCGTGACCTCCCCGATCGTGCAGCGCCTCCGCCGCCCGCGGCGGTCGCTCATCTCCCTCCTCGGACTGATCGCGCTGCTGATCGGCGCGACGGCATTCGGCACCGGGGTCGTGCGACCGGCGACGCGCGTCGTCCAGATGCCCAGCTACGAGAGCACTGGAAGCTTCTCGTACGCGGGCCGCGCGAGCGCGTCGAGCACCGCCTACCCGACGGGCGTCGTACACACCGGAGCGCCGATCTTCCTCGCGGCCGTTCGCCACCTCGACTTGTCGTTCACGTACGCGTTCCGCTCCCGGCTTCCACACGACGTCCGCGGGACGATCGCCCTGCGCGCGCTCTTGGTCGACCAAAACTCGACCTGGCGGCACCTCTACCGGCTCGACGATCCCAAGGCGTTCGTCGGCGATCGCTCCGGCGTGCACGCGCGGGTCGACCTCGTCGATCTCACCAAGACGCTGGCGAATCTCGAGGCAAGCACAGGAACGCCCGGCGCCTCCTACGCGGTCCAGCTTGCGCCGGTCGTCCACATCACCGGGACGGTCGCGGGCAAACACGTCACCAAGACCTTCGCGCCGACGCTTCCGTTCACGGTGACCCCGGCGGTGCTCAAGCTCGACGTCTCGGCGCCGGCGACTCCCCCGGGAGCGACGTTCGCAACGCCGAGCGCCGCGTCGCTCCTCGCCTCGGCTCTCAACCCTTCGCAGGAGGGAACCCTGCCGAAGCGGGTGCCAAACACGCTCACCCTCGGCGGCTCGCGCTTCACCGACGCGGCTCTCGAGATCGCCGGCGCGTTGCTCGTGCTCGCCGGTGGCTGGGCGCTGGTCGGCGGCCAGGTGCGGCGCAGGCGAGACGTCTGGTCGCCGGAACGCCGGGTCGCCCATCGCTACGGCTGCGACCTCTTCGACGTCTCGGATCTGCCGCAGCCTTCCGGCACCGCCGTCACGCCGGTCCCCGACCTCGAGACGCTCGCGGGCATCGCACGCCAGGCCGAGCGTCCGATTCTTCGCCACTCCACCGGAGACAGCACGGTCTTCGTGGTCGACGATCCGCCACGCCTCTACCGCTTCGAGAGCGCGCTCCACCCGGAACCGCTGGCGCCCACGACGCCCATCCGCACGCGACGCCGGCTCCCGGGCGTGCCCCGGCGCGCGACCGGCGTCGCCGCTCTTGTGATTGCGATGGCGCTCACGGTGGCCGTCTCCGCCGCAACGTTCACGTCCGGCAACCTCGTGCCTGCCTCGTACGCCGGCCGCTCGACGGTCTCGCGCACGATCACGCAGCTCCTACCGGCGCTTTGCGCGAGCACGGGCGCAACCAACCTCATCGTCGCCACGTCGTCCTCTACCTCCGGGACCTCGCAGAACGACCTGATCCTCGGGCGCAACGCAACTGGCTCACAGACCCTCAACGGGTCGAGCGGGGACGACTGCCTCGTCGCCGGTGGCGGGGCGGGAACGGTCAACACCCTCCAGGGCAGCGGGGGCATCGACGTGTGCATCGGCGCCCGCGGCGCCGTCAACAACTACAGCGGCTGCGAGACGACCGGAACCAGCTAGCCGGTTAGCTCTTCGTCCCGGAGAGGATGAAGGCGACGAGGTCGTTCAGGTCGGCGCCCTTGATCGAGCTGCCGAACGTCTTGGGCATGAGCCCCTTGTTGAAGCCCTTCGCGATATAGGCGTCGGGATTGACGATCGACTCCTTGACGAACGCCGCGAGCGCCATGTTCTTGTCCGCCTTCGCGTCGGACGTCGGCGCCGTGTCGAGATTCGGTCCAAGGGTGCCGGTCGAGCCCGCGGGCTGGAAGGTGTGGCACGTGGCGCAGCCGTTCGAGGCGAAGAGGGCCTTGCCCGCAGCAGCGTCGCCGCCGCCGCCCGACGAGGAGGTAGTCGTCGCAGATGTCGACGTCGTCGAGGGCGTCGAGGAGGTGGATGACCCCCCAGCGACGGTGACCGTGCGCACGTTGGACTTCGAGCCGCCGAGCGACGTGTAGTGGCCGACCGCCCAGCCGGCGAAGCCCGCCGGGAAGAGGAGCGCGGCGAACAGCACCCAGATCAGGACCTCCCCTGTCGAGGTCCACGGATTGCGACGTCTCGGGCCTGGCACGGGCGTGAGGCTATCGAGTCGCGTGGCGCCGCGCAGCACCTACCTGCTAGGTAGAGCAGCCATGAGGACTGCCGCCGTCAAGCTGACCGCGATCCGGCGGCTCGTGGTGTCGGCACAGTCGTACGCGCCGCGCTTCCGCCGCACGCAGCCGGGGGAGGTCGAAGCGGCGATCCGCAGGCTCGGCGCAGTCCAGCTCGACTCGATCACAGCGGTCGAACGGGCGCACCGCCTGACGCTGTCCAGCCGCATCGGCGCGTATGCCGAGGACGAGCTGCAAGGCCTCCTCGCCGCCGGCCGTATCTTCGAGTACTGGGCGCACGAGGCCTGTCTCCTCCCGGTCGAGCTCTGGCCGCATTGCCGACGCACGATGGAGGGCGACGGCCGCTGGCAGTTCCACCGACGCGCCATGCGGGATCACGCCGCCCTCGTCGGGCCCGTCCTCGAGCGGATCCGCGCGGAAGGCCCGCTCGGCTCGCGCGACTTCGAGGGAGCGGGCGACGGGACGAGCATGTGGAACTGGAAGCCGGCGAAGGCGGTGCTCGAAGCGCTGTGGGACAACGGCGTGCTCGCCGTCGCGGGCCGCCGATCGTTCCAGCGGCGCTACGACCTGGCGGAGCGCGTGATTCCGCGCGCGCTCCTCGACGCGCCCGTGCCCGGCGAGGACGAGACGCTGCGCACGTTCGCCCTCCTGGCCGTCCGCGCCCGCGGCGCGCTGACCGAGCCCGCGATCCGCGAGCACTGGCGGCTCAAGGGCGGACGCGCACGACTCCACCATCATGTCGCTGCGCTCGTGGACGAAGGCCTCCTGCGGGAGGTGGACGCCGACGACGGCGGCGCGCCGTTCTATGTCGACGCCGGAGCAGAGCTCGACGGCTCGGCGGCTGCGCCGGTCCTCCTCTGTCCCTTCGACAACCTGCTTTGGGACCGGCCGCTGCTCGAGCGGCTCTTCGGCTTCCGCCACGTGATCGAGGTCTACAAGCGCGAGCACGAGCGCGAATACGGCTACTACGTCCTGCCGCTGCTCACCGGTGACCGGATCGTCGGCCGCGCCGACCTCAAGGCAGACCGGGCCGAGGGCGTGCTCCACGTCCGGCGCTTCCATCCCGAGCCGGGGGTGCGCGGGAACGTCGAGACGAAGCTCGAGCGTGCCGCGACACGTCTCGCGCGCGTGCTCGGCCTCGAGGAGGTGCGCCATGCGTGACGTGCCGATCGAGGAGGCGCGCCGCATCGCGATCCGAGCACAGGGCCTCGACCGCCGCCAGGGCGGAGTGCTCGAAACCGTCCACCGGCTCGGCTTCCTCCAGCTCGACCCGATCTCTGTGGTGGCGCCGCCGCAGCACCTCGTGCTGTGGAGCCGGCTCGGGCCGTTCGACGCCGCGGAGCTGGAGCGGCTGCTCTGGAAGGAACGGAAGCTCGTCGAGTGGGACGCGTTCGTCTACCCGAGCGAAGACCTGCCGATCCTGAAGGCGTTCATGCGCCGCCGCGACCGCGCGATCGACCAGCGGATCCTCAGTTGGCTCAAGGCACACGCGGCCTTCCGCCGCTACGTCCTGAGGGAGCTCCGCGAGCGCGGGCCGCTCCTCTCGCGCGAGATCGAGGACGCACCCGGCCACAAGCGCGAGGCGCACCGCTGGTGGGGCCAGCGGAAGATGGGGCTGATGCTCGAGTGCCTCGGCGCGCGTGGCGAGGTCGCGGTCGTCGGGCGGCGCGGCAAGCAGCGCGTCTGGGATCTCGCCGAGCGCTGGTACCCCGAGACCGAGACGCTGCCGCTCCCGAAGGCACGGAAGCTCTACGACGAGAAGCGCTTCAGGGCGCTCGGCGTGCGGCTCGTGCGTGGCCGGCTCGTCGTGCATCCGGAAGCCGAGGACGGCCCGGTGCCCGCGCGCACGACGTTCCTCTCGCCCTTCGACAGGCTCGTCCACGACCGAGCCCGCACCGAGGCGCTCTGGGGCTTTCACTACCGGCTGGAGATGTACGTCCCGGCCGTGAAGCGCGAGTACGGCTATTACGTCCTCCCCATCCTCCACGGCGACCGGCTCGTCGGCCGCATCGAGCCCGTGTTCGACCGGAAGACCCGCGAGCTCGGCGTGAAAGGCGTCTGGTGGGAGCCCGGCGAGCAGGAGATCGACCTGGCCGAGCCTTTGGACGAGCTGCAGCGCTGGTTAGCATCGAGCTGATGGACTTCGAGACTCGCGCGATCCATGTCGGCCAGGAGCCCGATCCGGCGACCGGCGCGATCATCACGCCGATCTACCAGACGTCGACGTACGTCCAGGACGCCGTCGGCGAGCACAAGGGATACGACTACTCGCGCGTCGCGAACCCGACGCGGCATGCGCTCGAGACGGCGCTCGCCTCCCTCGAGTCTGCCGAGTACGGCATCGCCTACTCCTCGGGGCTCGGCGCGACGACGACGCTCATGCACCTCTTGAACCCGGGCGACCGCGTCGTCCTCATCGCCGACGTCTACGGCGGCGTCTACCGGATGACCTCGCAGGTCTACGAGCCGAAGGGGTACCGCTTCCACTACCTGCCGGCCGAGGACTTTCCGAACCTCGCCGAGCACCTCGACGACTCGACCCGGATGGTCTGGATCGAGACGCCCTCGAATCCGATGCTGAACGTGGTGGACATCGCGGCCGCCGCCGAGGCGACGCACGCCGCGGGAGCGCTGCTCGTCGTCGACAACACGTTCGCGACGCCGTACCTGCAGCGGCCGCTCGAGCTCGGCGCCGACGTCGTCGTCCACTCGACGACGAAGTACCTCGGCGGCCACTCGGACGTCGTCGGCGGCTTCGCGGCCACCAACGACCCGACCGTGGCCGAGCGCTTGCGGTTCCTCCAGAAGTCGCTCGGCGCCGTGCCGGGGCCGTTCGACTCGTGGCTCGTTCTGCGCGGGCTCAAGACGCTAGCGGTGCGGATGCGCCAGCACTGCCAGAACGCCATGGAGGTCGCCGCCGTGCTCGAGCGGCACTCGCGCGTCGAACGCGTCTTCTACCCCGGCCTCCCGTCGCATCCAGGCCACACGATCGCGGCGCGCCAGATGCGCGACTTCGGCGGCATGGTCTCGTTCCTCGCCGAGTCGCCCGAGGAGGCGGCGGCGATCGCCGGGCGGACGCAGCTTTTCCAGCTCGCGGAGTCGCTCGGCGGCGTCGAGAGCCTGATCGAGGTGCCGGCGCGGATGACGCACGCCGCGACCGCCGATGCGCCGTTCGCCGCGCCGCCCAACCTCGTGCGGCTCTCGGTCGGGATCGAGTCGGCCGAGGATCTCCTCACGGATCTCGAGGACGCGCTCGTGTCGGCGGCAGCCCGCTCCCGCTGATGCGCGGCGAGGCAGTCGTCTTCGTCGAGATCCCGTCGGGCTCGCGAAACAAGTACGAGTGGGACGCGGAGCTCGGCGGCATCGTCCTCGACCGGCGCCTGTTCACCGCGATGGCCTATCCCGCCGACTACGGCTACATGGAAGGGACACTCGCCGAGGACGGCGACCCGCTCGACGCGCTCGTCCTCGTCTCGGACCCCACGTTCCCCGGCTGCCGGATCCGGGTGCGGACGATCGGCGTCTTCCACATGTCCGACGAGAAGGGGCCGGACGAGAAGCTCCTCTGTGTGCCCGACGGCGACCCGGCATTCGAGCGCGTGGTGGACATCCACGACGTCCAGAACGAGCTGCGCGACGAGATCGAGCACTTCTTCCAGCGCTACAAGGATCTCGAGCCGTCGAAGAGGACGGAGACGCGCGGCTGGGGCAACCGCGACGAGGCGGAGAAGATCCTCGCCGCGGCCCGCGACCGCGCCTAGAGTCGACGCATGACCCCCGAGCCGATCGATCTCCACCACCTCGGCCGCGAGAAGATCATCGCGAGCTACCTGCTCGACACCGACGACGGGCCGACGCTCTTCGACTGCGGACCCTCGACGACGATCGACGCGCTCAAGGCCGGGCTCGCCGACCGCGGCCTCGCGCTGACGGACGTCCGCCATCTCCTGCTCAGCCACATCCACCTCGACCACGCCGGTGCAGCGGGCACGCTCGTCCGCGAGCACC
This sequence comes from Thermoleophilia bacterium, assembly GCA_025928515.1. Classification (GTDB taxonomy): domain Bacteria; phylum Actinomycetota; class Thermoleophilia; order Gaiellales; family Gaiellaceae; genus Palsa-739. Next base: position 20,051 of record JAICJI010000004.1, on the reverse strand, counting down.
CGTCGTTGCAGGTGCACGTGTCGCCGATCGGCGCGCCGCACCTCGTCGATCCGTCCCGGCTGGAGCGGAGCGCGCGCCGCCTGTACGGCGACTCGTTCGACTCGCTCTGGGGCGAGCTCGCGCCGGTGCCGGAACAGAACGTCCACGCGCTCGACGGCCGGGTCCTCGGGCTCGAGTCGTTCCCGTCGCCGGGCCACGCCTCGCATCACGTCTGCTACCTCGACCCGGACGGGACGCTCTACGCCGGCGACGCGTGCGGCGTACGCGTCCTGCCGGGCCGCTTCGTCATGCCGCCGACGCCGCCGCCGGAGGTCGACGTCGAAGCGTGGGAGAAGACGCTCGACGAGATCGACCGTCGCAGCCCCGAGCGGCTCGCGCTCATCCATTTCGGCGTCGCCGAGGATGTCGGACGCCACGTGACCGAGCTGCGGCTCAACCTGCTCGACTGGGCCGAATCGGTCGAGGGCGGCGCGACCGAGGAGGAGTTCGTGGAGTACGCCCACGCCCAGCTGACGGACTCCCGCGAGGACGCGCCGACGTACGACTTCGCGATGCCGCTGTGGCAGTCGTACGCAGGGCTGAAGCGCTGGGCCGAGAAACGCGCAGGGACATGAGAGGCCCGCTCCGGCTTCCTGCCTTCCGCCTGCTCTTCGCGGCTCGCGCCGTCTCGTATGTCGGGACGTACCTCGCGCCGATCGCCGTGGCGTTCGCGATCCTCCGTCATGGCGGAGGCGCGACGGCCCTCGGGCTCGGCTTCGCCGCCTGGACGCTCGCGCAGGTCGCGATGCTCGCATTCGGCGGCGTGCTGGGCGACAGGCTGCCGCGGCGTGTCGTGATGATCGGCTCCGACGTGGCGAGCACCGCCGTCCGCACGGCGATGGGAGTGCTCCTCGTCTCCGGTCACGCCCAGGTGTGGGAGCTGATCGCGCTCCAGGGGTGCGGCGGCGCTGCGGTCGCCTTCTACTCACCCGCCTCGTACGGGCTCGTACGGGAGATCGTGCCGGAGGAGCAGCTCCAGCAGGCGAACGGGCTGCTGGCGATCGCCCGGTACGCCGCGTTCCCTCTCGGCACCGCGATCGGCGGCTCGATCGTCGTGTGGATCGGCACCGGACCGGCGCTGCTCGTCGATGCGGGCACCTATGCCTCGAGCGCACTGCTCCTTTCACGGCTCGACGTCGAGTCGATCGCCAAGGCCGGCGCCGGCTTCTTCCGCGAGCTCCGCGAGGGCTGGAGTGCCTTCGTCGAGCAGACCTGGGTCTGGGTGCTCGTCGTCTACGTCTCGTTCTACTTCCTGATCACGTACGCGCCGTTCTTCGTGCTCGGGCCCTACATCGCTCAGCACTCGATGAACGGGGCGCGGTCGTGGTGGCCCGTGGCGATCGGGGAAGGCGTGGGCGCGCTCCTCGGCGGCCTCGCGGGCGTTCGCTGGCGGGCGCGGCAGCCAATGGTCGCGACCGGGCTGCTCCTGATGATCAGCGCCGTCCAGGACCTCATCCTCGCCTTCCATCCCGCGCCGCTTGTGCTGACACCGGCCGCCACCGGCGCCGGCTTCGCGTTCGCGCTCGGCTCGGTCGTCTGGGACACGACGCTGCAGCGCAGGGTTCCGCCGGAGAAGCTCGCCCGGGTCGCGTCCTACGGCTGGATGGGAGCGATGGTCTTCCTGCCGGCGGGCTATGCCCTCGCGGGACCGATCTCGACGGTGATCGGGCTCAAGGCCTACCTCACGTTCGCCGCCGTCTGGATCGTCGCGAGCACCCTGTTCGTGATCCGGCTGCCCGCGGTGCGCGAGGTCGAGTTCGAGACACCGACCGACGCCACGCCCGTAGCCGCTCAGTAGGCTCGGAGGCGTGCCGCCCGTCCCCGTCCCTCCCGAGGTCGACGCCTTTCTCGCCGAGCCGAACCCGGCCGTCGTCGCGACCGTGAGCCCGAACGGCGAACCGCATACGGCGGCCACCTGGTACGACTGGGAGGACGGCCGCGTCTTCCTCAACATGGACGAGAGCCGCCTCCGTCTGCGCTACATGCGCCGGAACCCTGCCGTGTCGCTGACCGTCCTGGGCGAGGGCAGCTGGTACGCGCAGGTCACGCTGCTCGGGCGCATCGTCTCGATCGAGGACGATCCCGACCTCGCCGGCATCGACCGGCTCTCGAACCGCTACTACGGCAAGCCCTTCCGCAACCGCGACGCGAAACGCGTCAGTGCGTGGATGGAGCCCGAGCGCTGGTCGAGCTGGCCCCTGCCTCGCTGAGCTCCTCGGCCTCGACGAGCCAGAGCGGCCCGTCGCCGCACTCGATCAGCTGCGCGCCCTCGACCTCGGTCAGCGACGTCGCCAGCACGCGCACAAGCTTCCCGTCGAGCTCGAGCAGCGCGCCCTGCGGTCCCTCGAGCGAGAACGCGAAGCGCCAGGCCCAGGCGAGCCGGTGCACCTCGACCGCCGGACGCGAAAGGTCGAGCCAGACGTCGTCGTCCGTGAAGAACGACTCGTAATTCCCCCCTTCGGCCTGTGGTGTGCCCTCGTCGCCGGAGCCCAGTCGTTCGAGCGCCTGTGCGAGCGCTTCGCCCACGAACTGTCCCATCCGCGGGTAGAAGACGTCAGGCGGCTCGAGCTCGCCGACCGGAAAGCGCACCTGGGAGAAGATCGGGCCGGTGTCGAGCTCGGCGTCCATGCGGTGGAACGTGATCCCGATCTCCTCGTCACCCTCGCGGATCGCCCACGCAACGGGCAGCGGGCCGCGATGCCGGGGCAGCAGCGACGGGTGCCCGTTGAGCCAGCCGAGGCGTGGAACCGCCAGTGCGTCGGGCGGGATCTTCCACGGGAAGCCCATGCAGACGACGAGATCCGGCTCGACCGAAGCGAGCAGCGGCGCAATTGTCGCTCGGCTCGCGGGCAGGAGGACGTCGAGCTCCTCCGCGGCGCTCATCACCAGCTCGCCCGTATGCGCGATCGGGCCGTAGCGGCCGTCGACGTTGCGCATCGTCAACAGCGCGACCGGCTCGTGGCCCGCCTCTCGGGCGACTGCGTCGAAACCGGCGAGCACCGGCGGAATGCGCGTCACGATGACGACGCGCCAGCTCACCCGTCCCGCAGGATCCGTCCGCCGGACGACTGGTTGCGCGCCTTGACGACGATCTCGTCCACGTTGACGTGCCACGGCCTGGTGAGCGCGAACAGGATGCAGTCGGCGATGTCCTCCGGCTGCATCGCGTCGACGCCGCGGTAGACGGCCGCCGCCTTCTCCTCGTCGCCCTTGAAGCGGACGCGCGAGAAGTCGGTCTCCACGAGGCCGGGGTCGACGCTCGTGATGCGAATCGGCCGGCCGAGAAAGTCCTCGCGCAGCGCGTACATGAAGCCGCGCTCGGCGAATTTCGACGCGACGTAGGTCGCGCCGCCCTCGTACGCCTGCCGGCCGGCGACGGAGCCCATGCTCACGACGTGCCCCCAGTCGCCGAAATGCGGCAGGCAGAGCCGCGTCATCCGGACCAGACCGGCGACGTTGACGGCGAAGACCGGCGCCTCGTCCTCCTCGCTCGACTCGTCGAACGGCGCGCGCCCGAGCGCGAGGCCCGCGTTGTTGACGAGGATGTCGAGCCCCTCGAGACGCTCGACGGCCTCCGCGACGAACCGCTCGCAGCTCGCGGCGTCGGTGACGTCGAGCTCGAGCGCGACCTGGGTCTCGAGCCGCTCGACGCGGCGCGCGCCTCCGGCGACATGCACGCCGGCGGCTGCGAGCGCCGCCGCCGTCGCCCGGCCGATGCCCGACGAAGCACCGGTGACGATCGCCCGCTTTCCGGCCAGGTCGAGGGGGGGCATGGCCCTGACTCTAAGGGTGCTTCTCGTGCCCGGGCGCCAGGACCGGGCGGCCCTCCGCGCGCAACGCCTCGTACTCCGCCAACCGCAGGGACACCGTGATGCGGCAGCCGGTCGCTCCGCATTCGCAGGTGAAGTCCCAGCGGTCCTCGCCGGGCGCGATGCACTCGAATCGCCGGGCCGCCTCGTGCACGTGCGCGTTGACCTCGAGCAGGACGTCCTGCTCGTCGGGCTCTTGCTTGTCTCCACGACCTGTCACGGCGTTCACGGCTCCCTCGACCGCGTCCTTCGTGAAGACAGCGTAGAGCGCATTCGGCAACCCAGACAAGACCCGCGAGTGGGTACCTGCGTAACCCGTTTTGGGGGTTCGCCGTTTTCAGTGCCGAACCCGCAAACAAGGCCCCCCACTCGGGCAAAGGAGGGGTGAGGAAATGCTGTTGCTCATCGTGCTGGCGATTCTGGCGATCATCCTGTTCAGCGTCGGCTTCGTCGTTCATTGGTTGTTCATCGCAGCCATCGTGGTCGCGCTGATCTGGCTGATCAGCCTGTTCACAGGTGGCTTCGGCGGTCGCGCCGGCGCTCGACGCCTGTAGGCCGCAAGAGCTTCACGGATGAGTCGGGCGGCCCATTGCGGGCCGCCCGTTCGTGTGCCACCGTGTGGCTGTGTCGCGGACCACGATCCTCCTCTGGATTCTCGCCCTCATGGCGCTCGAGATCCAACACCTGAAGTGGATCTGGTGGGAGTACTGGGACTGCCGCGGTTGCTCCGCGAAGCACAAGGACTGCGCGTGCGGCGCGACCCGCACGTGGCTGATGTTCCTTTAACTCAGTCTTAGACGCCGCTCACCTCGCTCTAACCCGCGCGCCATAGCTTGGCAAGCAGTGTGACGCGGATCCTGGTCGTGGTCCTCGCAGGCGTGTTCCTCCTCGGCCTGCTCCTGGGCTCTGCCGAGCTGCCCGGACATCGGCACGAGGCGCGCGCGGCCGATCACAACGGGATCCACAAGATCCGTCACGTCGTGATCGTCATGCAGGAGAACCGCTCGTTCGACTCCTATTTCGGTACCTACCCGGGGGCGGACGGGATCCCCGTCAGGAACGGCGATCCGACGGTCTGCTCACCCGACCCGAAGACACACGTTTGCGTCGAGCCGTACCACGACACCTCCGACCGGAATGCGGGCGGCCCGCACGACACGATCAACGCGATCCGCGACATCGACGGCGGCAAGATGGACGGCTTCGAGCGGGAGGCACGCAAGGGACGCTTTCTCGCCTGCCACGCGACGGACAACCCGGGCTGCTCGCTGACCCCGTCCAAGCCCGACGTCATGGGTTACCACGACTGGCACGAGATCCCGAACTACTGGGACTACGCGCGCACCTACGTGCTGCAGGACCACATGTTCGAGGCGGACAACTCCTGGAGCCTGCCCGCGCACTTCTCCCTCGTTTCCGGCTGGACGGCACGTTGCTCGAAGCACGGCGACCCGATGAGCTGCCGGTCCGCGCTCACCGCTCCCTTCGGCGCGACGGGCCAGGGCAAGAAAGTCGACTACCCGTGGACCGATCTCACCTGGCTCCTCCACCACTACCACGTGAGCTGGCGGTACTACATCGCGAACGGCAACCAACCCGACTGCGCCAACAGCGGGATGTTCTGCGGGGAGTCGCCTCAGAGCGCGTCGACGCCCAGCATCTGGAATCCGCTCCCGCGCTTCGACGACGTTCAGCACGACCGTCAACTCGGTGACATCCAGCCGCTCAGCCGCTTCTACCGCGCCGCGCGAACCGGGAAGCTCCCGGCGGTCACCTGGCTCACGCCCTCGCAGGCGACGAGCGAGCATCCGCCCTCGCTCGTGACCGCGGGACAGACCTACGTCACGCGCGCGATCAACGCGCTCATGGAGGGGCCGGACTGGAATTCAACCGCCATCTTCCTGGCGTGGGACGACTGGGGCGGCTTCTACGACCACGTCAGGCCGCCGCGGGTCGACGGCGAGGGCTATGGGATCCGCGTGCCGGCGCTCGTGATCAGCCCCTACGCCAAGCAGGGCTACATCGACCACCAGGTGCTCAGCTCCGACGCGTACCTCAAGTTCATCGAGGACGACTTCCTGCACGGGAGGCGGCTCAACCCGCGCACCGACGGCCGGCCCGACTCGCGGCCCGACGTCCGCGAGAATATGAAGATCCTCGGCAACCTCGCCGACGACTTCGACTTCAGCCAGAAGCCACGTCCCCCGCTCATCCTCCCGTTGCACCCCCCATTCAGCTGACGGTTCAGCTGAGACGCCTCGCCTGCCTCGCCTCGCTCCTGCTCGCCGCCGGCGTGGGCGCAGGTTGCGGGGCCGCCTCGACGGGTCGTGACCGCTGCACTCGAGCGCTGCGCGGCATCCACAAGATCTGCCACGTCGTCGTGATCATGGAGGAGAACCGCTCCTTCGACTCCTTCTTCGGCACCTACCCCGGGGCCGACGGGATCCCCATGCGCGGCGGTGCCCCCACGGTCTGCGTGCCGAACGGCGTCGGCCGGTGCGTGAAGCCGTTCCTCGACCCGAACGGCCTCGTCGACTCGGGCGGCGCGCACGGTGCGCTGGCGGGCCGAAGGGACGTCGACGGCGGGCGCATGGACGGGTTCGTCCGCGTCACCGACCGGCAGCTCATACGCGAGTGCCGCCGCAACCGGCAGAGCACCGCCTGCTCCCGGCTCCGCCGGCCGAACGTCATGAGCTACCACGACGCGAGCCAGATCCCGAACTACTGGAAGTACGCGCGGGACTTCGTCCTGCAGGACCACATGTTCGAGCCGAACTGGGGCTGGAGCCTGCCGGCGCATCTCTGGCTCGTCTCCGGCTGGTCGGCGGAGTGCCGCGACCCGTACAGGCCGAGCACGTGCACGACGAACCTCGGCCACGGCCCGATTGCGCCCTTGCGGCGGCATCGCACCGGGCCGGCGTTCGGCTGGACCGACCTCACGTATCTCCTCCACCGCTACCACGTGACCTGGGCGTCGTACGTCCAGAAAGGCGCCGCTCCCGACTGCCTCACGGGCCCGATCGACTGCTACGCGCGCCTCAAGGGACCGAGCACGCCGGGCATGTGGGATCCGCTCCCCGACTTCACCGACGTGCGCCAGGATCACCAGACCGCGGCAGCGCAGGAGTCGCTCTCACGGTTCTATGCCGCCGCCGCGGACGGGAGCCTGCCGAACGTCTCGTGGGTGACGCCCGACTGGGCCGACAGCGACCACCCCGGCTCCCCGGTCGGCGCAGGGCAGGCGTGGGTGACGCGGCTCGTGAACGCCGTCATGCGCGGGCCGGACTGGGACCGGACGGCGATCTTCCTCGCGTGGGACGACTGGGGCGGCTTCTACGACCACGTCAGGCCCCCGGTCGTCGACGCCCAGGGCTACGGCCTGCGCGTGCCGGCGCTCGTGATCAGCCCGTACGCCAGGCGCGGTCACGTCGACCACCAGACCCTCAGCTTCGACGCGTACCTCAAGTTCATCGAGGACGACTTCCTGGGCGCCCGGCGGCTCGATCCCAGGACCGACGGGCGCCCCGACCCGCGACCCGACGTCCGTGAGAACGAGAAGATCCTCGGCGACCTCGTCAAGGACTTCGACTTTCGCCGGCAGCCGCGACCGCCGGTCCTGCTCCCCCTGCACCCCCGCTAGAGCAGGGCGCTCCAGCGCTGCTCGATCCGGCGCGTCTTCCAGAGGGTGAGGGAGCAGAGCCACGTTGCGGCGAACAGCCCGACGACGACGTAGCCGAGGCGGCCGAGGTCGAGGCTCTCGAGCAGCGACCAGACGCCCCCGTGCAGCGCAAGCTTCGCGGCGAGAACCTGCAGGAGCTCGATCGCACCGACGAGCCAGGCGACGGCGACCGAGAGGCTCGTGACGCTGATGTTGTAGTAGACCTTGCGCACCGGGCTCGAGAACGCCCAGCCGTACGCGTGGCTCATGAACGCCCCGTCGGCCGTGTCCATCAGGCTCATCCCGGCCGCGAAGATCAGGGGCAGGGAGATCACCGCGAGGAACGGGACGTGGTGGGTCGCGACGCCGGCCGCGATGGCGAGCAGCGCGATCTCGGTCGCCGTGTCGAAGCCGAGCCCGAACAGAACGCCGAGCGGATACATCTTCCAGCTCGCGTCGATTCGGCTGCCGACGCGCTTGAGCAGGAAGCGGCTGAGGAAGCCCTGGTTGGTGAGCGCGCGCTCGAGATCCTGCTCGTCGTAGTGGCCGCGCTTCATGCTCCGGAAGACGCCCACCACCTCGAGCAGCACGAGGAGGTTCAGCGCCCCGATGACGAGCAGGAATGTGCCCGAGACGGACGCGCCGATCGTCGAGCCGTACGTCTGCAGCGACGGGAGCTGCGAGTGCACCGTCCCGGCTGCCACCGCAAGCCCGGCCGTGAGCGAGAAGACGATCGTCGAGTGGCCGAGCGAGAAGAAGAAGCCGGTGCCGAGCGGGCGCTCGCCGTCCTGCAGCAGCTTCCGGGTCGTGTTGTCGATCGCTGCGATGTGGTCGGCGTCGAATGCGTGCCGCAGGCCGAACGTGTATGCCAGCGTGGCGAGCCCTGTCAGAGCCGGGTTGCGCGGCAGGTAGTAGAGGAAGAGCCCGAAGCCGAGCACGTGCAACAGGAGGATTCCCGCCGAGAAGCCGCCGAGCCTCCTCCACTCGGCGCGGGTCATGCCTGTGCTCCGGCGAGCGAGAGCTTCGCGGCGCGCCGCTCGGCGAGCACGGCGAGCCAGATCGAGCCTTCGAACAACGCCCACATCGGCAGCAGCTCGAGCAGCGTCGTGACCGGGTCGGGCCCCGGCAACGCGAGCGCCACCGCGGCCACGATGAAGTAGCCCTTCCGCCGGTTCCGGCGCAGGCCGGCCGAGGTGAGGATCCCGAGGTTGACGGCCGCGAGCACCACGAGCGGCGTCTCGAATACGGCGACGACTCCGAGCAGCACCGAGGTGACGAACGAGTAGTAGCTGCTCGCCCGGACCAGAAGCCGGAAGTGCGTCGTGTCGTAGGTCGTGAGCCAGTGCACGGCGCGCGGCAGCAGGATCCCGTAGCCGAACGCGAGCCCCGCCGCCCCGAGCACGACGCCGAAGACGGCGAGGAGGAGAATCCGGCGCTCGGCCGCAGCGTCGAGCGCCGGAGCGAGGAACGACCAAGCCTGCGAAAGCAGCACCGGCAGCGCAAAGAGGATCCCGGCATAGAGGCTCACCGCGATTGAGACCGAGAACGGCTCGGTCACGCCGAGCGCGACCACGTGCCGGTGCCCGGGAGGCAACGGCCGGGCGAGCAGGTCGAGGATCCTGTCGTGGAAGACGAACGCGACGGCGGTCGCCACCGCGACTGCGGCGAGCGCGACCATGATGCGCTGCCGCAACTCCTCGAGGTGCTCGACGAGGGTCGCGTCGTCTTCGCGGTCGAGCCGGTGCGTTCGCATCAGTCGACGGGCTTGTGCTCGGTCGTCGTCTCGGGCAGAGCCTGATGCGTGACGGACTCCTTGAACTCGCGCATGCCGGAGCCGAGTGAGCGGCCGATCTCCGGCAGGCGCTTCGCGCCGAACAGGCAGAGCGCGATGAGGAGCAGGAGCGCGAGGTGGGTTGGGCTGGTCAGGCCGATCATGCGTGTGCCTCCTTGATCGAGAGGTGGGAGACGACCGCGCCCGCTACGGCGACATCGCGTCGCAGCGGCCGGTCGTCGAGCCAGAGCGTGTACTCGCCGGCAGGCAGCCGGTCGAACACCGCGCCGTAGAGCGGCCGGCCGGCGACCGGCCGCTCGTGGACCTGCTTGTGGGAGCGCTCGTCGTCGCGCCCCGTGGGGCTGATCTCGATCTCCGCGCCGTGCAGGTCCGCACCGGTCTGGAGAACGAGCGCTCCGACGCCCGGCCCGAGGTCGAGCATCACGTGCTCGGGCCGGGCGTCTGTGGAGTGGTCGTGGTTCGAGCTCACGACGATGGCGTGTCGAAGCCGTCGTGCGGCGTGCCGAGATAGGGGAACGTGTCCTGATAGCGATCGGGTCCCGGTCCGACGCCGTCGGTGACCAATCCAGCTGCACCGTCCGGCGTGTAGGTCGGGTCGACGAGTGGGATCGTCGCGCCGGCCACCGCTTTGAGCTCGATGGACACGACGTCGTCGAACACGCGGCGACCGTTCGGGAAGCCCGCAGGGTCGCCTGCGACCAGGCCGATCGGGTTCGGGTTGCTCACCGTCGGCGGGACGGCAACGTTCAGCCGCAGCATGTCCGACGGGATGGGGCCGGTGAAGTTCTGGAACCCCGGAACGACCCCGCTCGGGATCCCGGTGAGCAGGATCGCGTGGAGGTCCGCTCGGTCCTTCGTGTACGACGCGAGGTTCGGGAACACGCCGGGATAGAGGCCCGGCAGCAACTTCGCGAGCTCCGGCTGGTTCACGTACTTCTCGAAGCCCTTGTCGTTGATCGGATCGACGGCGTTCCAGCGGTCCTTGTCGCCGATCGGGACGATCACCTCGTTGAAGAGCGGGTTTCCGAGGCGAGAGACCTGCACCCACGGCCCGCTCCCGCGCACGGTGTCGCCGTCGCGAACCTGCACCTTGCGACGGCTCGCGCCGCCCCAGATGCCGAGCACGGACTTCCCGCTCAACACGTCCGTCGGGGTCGAGCCGTCCCGGGTCAGCATCCGGATCGGGACCTTGATCGCGATCGTGTGGATGTTCAGGTCCTTCAGCGGGTCGACACCGGGTGCCGCTCCTGTCGGGATGACGTGGAGGTTCTGGAACGGCCTGAGATCTGCGAGGTCGAAGACCGCGCCGAGGTCGACGAAGAAGCCGTCGTTCCGCTGGCCGGCGAACACCGTCTCGCCGGACGGCAACTGATGCACGGCCTCAGCGGCGAGGGACTCGTAGTCGGGGATCGAGCGAGGCCCGACGTTGCACGGCGGGCACGCGAGGTTCTTCGCAATGACCTTGCCCTCTCTGGGGTCGTCGCTGTCGCGTCCGCTCGAGCGGACGACCGAGACCGAGTAGAGCTGTCGCTTGTTCCAGTTCGGGTCGGTGAGCGAGGTGATCTGCCCGGTGTTGTAGAGGAAGGTGTCCGGGTTCTGGTACGTCGTCCGGAACCGGAACTGGTACTCGATCTCCGGCTTGGCATCGCCATCGTTGTCGACGTAGATCGAGTAGAGAACGTCGTCGCCGAACTCGAAGAAGTTCGGGCCGCCGGGCGGTCCTTCCAGCGGGACGTAGTTGGTGATGATCGTGACCGTCGACGGATCGTCCGGGCTGACGAACGCGTACGTGTCGGCGTTGTCGGCGACGGGATCCTGGCTGATCGACGGAGCTTCGCGATGGGAGGACATCTAGCTCACTCCCTTCCTGCCGGACGCGCGCAGGAGGCGCTTGACGAGCGTCTTGTCCTGGTACGTGTGCTCGGTGGTGCCGGCGGTGACGGTCACCTCGCCGCGCTCTGCGTCGCGGACGTAGGCGACAAGCGGCTCCTCGGGCACGCGCGACTTCGGATGGGTCGGCTGCGCTACCTCTTCACCGACCGCGGCCCGCGCGATCGGCGGCGCCGCGGCGAGCGCCGCTGCGCCGGCGGCCCCGCCGGCGATCTTGACGAAAGAGCGCCTACTCAGGCGTTCCATTTGCCCTCTCCCTTCTTGGCGGCTCCGGCCGCCGTGGTGAATTCGGTCGGCGCTGATTCGCCCGAGTCGCCGGACCGGTTCGATCGGCTTGAACCGACCGCCCCCGACGGGCGAATATCTGACGCTGTGAACCGCCAGCTCGCCCATCTTTCCGACGAGGCGCTCGTCGCCCTCGCCGCCCGCTCGGAGCAGACGGCGCTCGCAGAGCTCTATGACCGCTACGGCCGCGCGGCGTACGGGCTCGCGCTACGGGTGCTGCGCGACCAGGCGCTCGCAGAGGACGCCGTGCAAGACGCGTTCCTCGCCGTCTGGCGAACCGCCGCGCGATTCGTGCCCGAGCGAGGCAAGGCGAGCACGTGGATCCTCACGCTCGTCCACCGGCGAGCCGTAGACACCGTGCGGCGCGAGCAGCGCCGGCGCGCGGACTCGCTCGAGCTCGCTCCCGAGCCCGCGACGGAGGGCGTGGAGGAAGATGCGTGGCTGCGGCTGCAGCGCGAGCGCGTGCAGGAAGCGCTCCGCCACCTCCCCGACGCGCAGCGCGAGGCGCTCGAGCTCGCGTACTACGGAGGCTTCAGCCAGTCGGAGCTTGCCGAGAGGCTCGGCCAGCCGCTCGGTACGATCAAGAGCAGGATGTTCACGGGGCTGTCGCGTCTACGCGAGCAGCTCGGGGAGCCCGGAACGGAGATTTCATGGACCTCCACGACCTGACGGCCGCATACGCGCTCGACGCGCTCGACGCGGACGAGGCCGAGGCGTACGAGCGGCACCTGGGCCAGTGCGAGGAGTGCCGCGAGCAGCTCGCCGAGCTCAACGAGACGGCCACCGCTCTCGCGTTCGGCACCGTCGCGGCCGCGCCGCCCGAGCGCCTGCGTGCGTCGATCCTCGACGCCGCCGCGGCCGAGCGGGCGAACGTCGTCCCGCTCCTGCGGCGCCGCTGGGTCGCGCGCGGGCTCGCAGTCGCCGCCGCCGCCGCGGCCTGCATCGTGGTCGGGCTCGTCGTCTCACAGAGCCAGTCGACCCAGAAGCAGGTCTTCGCCGTCTTCGTCGACCGGAACGGGAACGCGACCATCACGGCCACCGGGCTCGGCAGCGCTCCGTCCGGCAAGACGTACGAGGCGTGGGTGATCCCGGCGACCGGCCCTGCGAAACCCGCGGGATTGTTCTCCGCCGGAGCGACCACGACCGTCCACCTCAAAGGGACGGTGCCGCCGCATGCCAGCGTGGCCGTGACGATCGAGCGTGCCGGCGGCGCGACGAAGCCGACCACGAAGCCGATCTTCAGCGCGACCGCGTAGACCCGTTACTTGCGCAGGCGCACGGTGCGGCTCGTCCCGGCCAGGAGCCCCGGATACTTGCCCGTCTTCGCCCGGAAGTTATAGGCGTGCCCGGCCTTGAGCGACCGCGCTCCCTCGAAGGTCGACTTCCGCGACGTCTTCACCCGCGCCAGCACCTTCCAGCGCTTGCCCGCGCGCACCTGGACGACGATGACGCGACGGCGCTTCTTCGGCCCGAGGCTGCCCTTGAAGTAGACCTTGCCGCCGCTGCGACGCACGGAGAGCTTCAGCCGCTGCGCGACCTTGACGGTGACGGTCGGCAGGACCGTCGCGCCGGTCGCGCTCGCGTCGTAGACCGTCTGCTTCTGCGGCTTCGCGGTCGTCAGGTAGGTCCCGGCGGTGCTCGTCGTCACCGTCGAGAACGCCTTGAATGCCGCTGCGCCGAACGGTTTCGCCGCAAGCGTGACCGATTGCCCACCGACGGGTGAGGCGCCCTGACTCAAGATGCCGCTCAGCTTGACGGCCTTGCCGAACACGACCTTCAGCGGCGACCCGACGAGCGTCAGGCCCGGAGGCGCTGCCTGCGTCGTGTAGGAGACCGTGAACGAGTGCACCAGCGGCGTCGCCTGGCCGCTCGACTGGAGGTTGAAGACCACTCGGATGGCCGGGTGGCTCGCGGCAGCAACGGTGGCGAGGCTCACCGTGGTCGTGCCGCTCGTATTGAGCGCAGTGCTCGACAGCTGCTGGTTGCTCGTCGCGTCGAGAACCTGAACGGTCCCGCTCCCGGTTCCCGATCCTCCCGGCGAGAAGAGCGAGGTGTCCACCGAGAGCGAGCCCCAGGCGGTCACGCTGCGTCCCGGAGCGGCGGCAATCGGGCTCGACGAGGCGCTGCCGGTCGCCGCGAAGCTGACCGGCGCGTACGTCAGCTGCACCTTGTCGAGGCTCGGGCTCGAAGACGGGGTCATCAGCTGGGCGCGCCACCGGACGCCGTGCACGGTGAGCAGGAAGTTCAGGGCCTGGGTCGGCGAGTCCACCGCGACGGGGAAGTAGTCGGACCAGAACTCGTTGCCTGCCGACGAATACGGCTGCAGGAAGCTCATCGAGAGCGCGACGGCGCCGGTCGAGGTGCGGGCCAACTGGCGGAAGTCCTCGATCGTCGTCGACGAGTCACCGAGCTGGTAGGTGGCCCACGCGCTCGGGATCGTCCCGCTCGTGGACAGGGCCGCAGTGGCGTGCTCTCCGCGTGTGCGCCCCGTGCGATCGACGCCGCTCGTCCAGACGTGGACAGTGGTGCCGTCGACGAGCATCCCCGTCGGCTCGACGCCGTTCTCGTCGGCGGCGAACGGGGTCAGGCTCGGGTTCAGCACGACGCCCTGCTTCGTCCAGGTCGACCCGTCGGTCGAGGTGGCGAGGCCCACGCGCTCGATCCCGTCGGCGTCGACGCCGGTGTAGAGCATCCGGTAATCGCCCGCCGCGACCTTGACCACGACCGGATCCTTCACGCCCTTCTCGTCGAACGTCCCGGCGGCGCCGTGCGTGAGGACCGAGCTCCCCGCACCGAAGCCACTGTTCGCACTCGCCGAGGACGTCCGGCCGATCGCGGGCGTCGCCGAGAGGTCGGTGTAGTACATGACGAAGTTCGCGCCGTCTTTGATCACCGAAGGGTGGCTCACGTGGGCTCCGTCGAAGCCCGTGCTCAGCACCTGGGTCGCGGAGCTCGGCCAGCTCGTGTTGTCCGGGGAGTTCGACCCCGACCCGACGGTGGTTGCCGTGGCGTAGCCGATCGAGTCGAGCCCACCCGAGTCGAGGGCTGTGAAGTAGAGGTCGTAACCGCCCGAGTCGAAAAGGACGCTCGGATCCCGTTCGCCGCCGTTGTCGAACGCCGCCGGGTTGCCGAGCCCGAGCACCGCTCCACCATCCGGCGCCGACACGGGCACCTTCGTCCACGTGCTCCCGTCGGGGGACGTCGCCTCGCCCAGCCGCGGCGTGAAGTCGCTGCCTCGCGTGCCCCAGTAGAAGCCGACGAACTTCGCGCCCGTCCCACCAGGCTCCGTGGCCGACAGACCGGACACCTGGCGTGCGTCAAACGCAGTTCCGGCCGTCCCGACGTCGAACACCGAGCCCCCCGTCTTCGAGCCGGTGAACTTGTTGAACGAGCTGCCGTTGCTCGAGGTCGCGAGCCCGATCCGCGTGTGGAAGTTCCCGTTCGTGTCGATCGTGTTGCCCGAGTAGAAGAGCTTGTAGGGGTTCGCCGTCGCCGGGTCGGCAAGGACGTCGGGCGAGTTGAGGTTCGAGAAGTCGAACTTCGAATTCGTGCCCGCGGGGTTCACGGCGGGGCTCGGTCCCGACCAGACGAGACCGTCCGTTGAGGTGGTCTCCATGATCTTCGTCTGGAACACGCCCAAGCCGACGAGCTTGCGCCCGGTCAGCAGCATCGAGAACCCGCCGATCGTCTTCCACACCGTCGGCGAGAAGGCGCCGAACTCGATGTTGGCGCTCACGCCGGGATCCTCCGGCGCGATCACCTTGCCACCCTTCGCCCAAGTCATCCCGTCCGAAGACGTCGCGTAGGCGATTCGCTTCTTGTTCGAGTCGTCGCCCGTGTACCACATCTTCCAAGTCGAGCCGTCCTTCAGCACCGACGGATCGGCCGCGCTGAAGCTGTCGGCGGAGCCGGCCAGGCCATGGTCGAGCACCGGCAGGGGCGTGGTCCCGCCGAATTTCGTCCAAGTCACTCCGTCGAGCGAGGTCGCGTAGCCGATCGCACCGAAGACGCCCTGCCGACCCGAGTACCACATCTTGTACGGCGCCAGCAGATCCGTCGGGTCGTAGACGACGTCGGCGCCGTAGACACCGTCCTGGTCGAACGCTCCCGCCGCGCCCTGCAGAACCGGAGCGCCGGCGTTCGCGCGCGTCCAGTTCGTGGCGTCCGCCGACGTGGCCAGATAGATCGCCGGCGCGCTCCCGTCCTCGGGATACCCGGTGTAGTACATGTCGTACGTCGCGCCGACCTTGATCACGGTGGGGTCGTCGACGTCGTCGCCGTCGCCGACGGTCGAGGCGGTCGGGCCCAGCACCGGGTTCGCGGCGTCGGGGCTGAGCGGAAGCGGCGTCGTCGGGAGCGCCAGCGTGGCGGTCGGTCCCGTCCCGGAGATCGACAGAGTGCTGACGCCGACGGGAGGAAACAGCGTGCTCTGATAGCTGATGCCGTTCGTGAAGTCGGTGTTGGTGTCCCAGGTGCTGCTCGTGGCCGTGCCGTTCGTCGCGAGCCGTAGGCCGCCCTGCGCGTCGAGCGTCGTGCTGGTCAGCGGTGCCTGCAGGCACGTCGCGTCGACGAACGACTCGAAGTAGTTCGTGTCGTCATGCGAACAGGCGAGCGCCTTGCCCGGAACGGCAAGAGCGACCAGGGCGACAACGACGACGACAACGCGACGTGACAACGGCAGCATTCTCGGCCCCCGGTCGGACGTCCGAGACGGACGTTCAGGCGACGTCGCGCCGGTTTCCTCGCTCGCCGTCGCAGAACGGCTTGATCTCGTCGGTCGGGAGAGGGCGGCTGAAGAGGAAGCCCTGCCCGTAGCGGCAGCCGTTGTCGACGAGGAAGCGGCGTTGCTCCTCGGTCTCGACTCCCTCGGCGAGCGGCTCCAGGCCGAGCGACTGGGCGAGGCGGACGACCGAGGAGACGAGGTTGCATGCATGCTCGCTCTCGGGCAGCTCCTGGACGAACGAGCGGTCGATCTTGAGCATGTTGACCCACGTCTGGTTGAGCCGGCCGAGCGACGAGTAGCCGGTGCCGAAGTCGTCGATCGCCAGGCGGAGGCCCTGGCTGTGCATGTCGCTCAGCGTGTCCTCCAGGTTCGTGCGCCTGTCGGGGGCCAGAGCGGACTCGGTCACCTCGATCATCAGGTTGTCGAGCTCGATCCCGGCAGCGCTTGCCGCGGCGGCGAGGTGCGCCATGCCCGTGGGTTGGCAATACGACGGCGGGACGTTGATCGAGACGTAGAAGTCCATCCCCTCTTTCTGCCAGGCGGACGCCTGCCTGCACGCCTCCGCGACCACCCAATCGCTGAGGGAGCCGATCAGGCCGACCTGCTCGGCGAGCGGTATGAACTCGTCGGGCTGGACGAGCCCGCGGTTGCCGTCCTGCCACCGGACCAGCGCCTCCACGCCCACCACCTCGGCCGTCTGGAGGTTCATGAGCGGCTGATAGTGGAGGACGAGGCCCCGCCCGCTCTCGACCGATTTGCGCAGGCGGGCGGCCATCGAGATCTGCTCGAGTGCCGAGTCTCCGCCGTGGCTGTAACGGGCGTAGCCGTCGCGGCCGCTGTCCTTGACCGAATACATGGCCACGTCCGCGTGCTTGAGCAGGGTGTCGGCATCGGCGCCGTCGGCGGGGTAGGAGCTGATACCGACGCTCGCGCTGACATAGATCTCGATCCCGTCGACGAGGAACGGCTCGCGCAGGATCGTGCGCACCTTGCTCGCGACAACCTCGGTCGGTGAGTCCGAGGCGTCGTCGCCCGACCGGCTCTCGATGTCGGTGAGCAGGATCAGGAACTCGTCACCACCCTGGCGGGCGACCACGTCCATCCCTCTCACCGCCGACTCCAGGCGTGACCCGACCGCCTTCAGCAACTCGTCGCCGGCCGCATGGCCGAAGCTGTCGTTGACGAGCTTGAAGTTGTCGAGATCGATGAAAAGGACGCCGACGCCCTTCTCGTTGCGGGAGGCGCGCTTGAGGCCGAGCTCGAGATGGTCGAGGAACGACGCGCGGTTCGCCAGCCCGGTCAAGGAGTCGTGGAGCGCCGCATGGGCGAGCTTCTCCATCGCCTCGGCCTCGACGCGCTTCCGCTCACTGATGTCCGCAACGACCCCGCTCACGCGCAGGCTGCCGTCTTCCTGCTCTCGCTCGGGCCGCATCCGGTCGAGCACCCAGCGCACCTCTCCACTCGCGTCGATCAGCCGATACTCGACCTCGACCGACTTGCGCTCCCAGAGCCCGTCAGTCGCCCCGTCGTACAGCTCGCGATCGTCCGGGTGGACGGCAGCCTCGTACGCCTCTTCCGAGGACATGCCCTCCGGAACGGGGCCGATCAGCGTCTCGAGCCCGACGAACGTCAGGCACTCGAAGCTCCCGTCCGGCCGGAGCTCCATCTCGTAGAGCATGATCGCCACGGTCCCGGCGATCCGCTGCAGAAGCTGCGAGCCGTACGCGTTGAACGCCTGGTCGAACGTCTCAGCTGCCACGAGTGGCTTATCGGCAGGACTGGATCACCACCAAAGCGCCGGGCGCTCGGTAGCGGGTTATAGCGGTTGACCAAACCCGGACAAACCGTGCCTCCTGGCCGGCTACTGACCGTGGTGGCCCGCGATCGTCGGACGGCCGGGGCCTATCCCGCGTTTAGCGACAGCTCGAAACTCGATAGACAGTGCGGTCATTGCCGACCACTGGCCCAGCGCTCTACAGGCTGGGTCCTTTGACCAAAGTCGCGACAGGGAAGAACTGGGGCTGCGGCGGCTCGGCACCGCCAGTCGCTCCGGTCGACTCCATCGCCGGCCTCAGCTTCCCCTCGACGAAGCGCTGAAAGTGTTCCTGCGACTCCCAGATGTCGTAGATGTACCAGCCCTGGTCGCTTTGGCCGGCGGTGTGGACTAGACACCCGTCGGGCGCTTGATCCTCGCGCATCGGGTAGCTGCCGAACATTTCTTCGGTGAGTTGCCGGTAGCTCTCCTCGGTTACGCCTTCTCCTGCGAGCAACATCCCTACGGCCATGTAAGCCTCCCTTGTCGCGATTGACCAGCATCTTCGCACCCCCACTAGCCAGCCCGCGGCACGACCGTCGGCTTGCGGATAGTGCGAGTCCGCCCGGTGGCGCGAAACGAAGAAGGCCCGCGAGCGCGGGCCTTCTTTCTTGTTCATCGAAGCCGAAGACTCAGACGAGTGCCGGCGCCCTCGTCTCGTGCGCGAGCACTTTTCTGGTCATGACCTTGGGCGGGTTCGGGACCAGCTTCTCGAGCTTCTCCTCCTGCGTCCACTCGGCCGCGACCTGAGTCGAGTCCTCGGCCTGGCTGGAGGTATCGAACAGGCTGACCGACTTGACGACGCCGTCGCCGGCCTCAGTCAGGAAGTAGCCCTGGAATCCGGGTAGCTTGCTCAGCCGCGGGATCAGGCTCTCGTTCACCTTCCGTGTCAGCTCCTCGATCCGGCTCTGGTCGATGCCTTCGTAGCGCCTATGGGTGGCGTACATGTGTTGCTCCTCACTGCTTATGCTTCAGGGTTGGAGAACTCAAGCCGAGCTCTCCTGCTGCACTTAGGCCAGGTTTCGCAAGCTGGAGAGGGAACCTCGGAGCCTCGGCGGCTTCCGCGCTAGGTCTACGCGCACACACACCATAGCCGCAATCTCGCCCGGGCCGTAGGCGCAGAGGCGGACGCTCCCGCCGGGCTGGGCGCCGAAGTGTCGGCGGTATAGGCCCTCGCGGTTGAGATAGATGAGCCGGCCGCAAGTCGGGCACGCGCGTCTCACGCGCCGTCCCTGAGCTTGGAACGGCCTATGGCGCTTCCGAGCGCCGCGCTTTGCACTGCATCGAGCTTGACGCCATGCGGATAGCCGGGACGCCGGGTCGCACCGAGAAGAAGCGCGGCCGTCGAGACGGCTCCCGGCACGCTAGAGAGCTTCCATAGCCCCTCGTAGACGCGGCGATAGTTACTGCTCTCCACAGCCACGCTCGTACCGTCAGCGAGATCGAAGTGGACGGACTCGGAGGAATCCATCGAATGTGTCCCTTCTTTGGGCATGCCCCGGGGCACGCTGCTCGAGCCCGGAAAACGATGCGTCCTAGAGCCGTCGAGAGCGCAGGCGGCGGAAGGGCGTGTGCCACTCACTCTATCCGCTTCGTAGCTGAGTGGCTCCTGCGCGGGGCGCGGGGGAGCGAAGAGGGGTCGTAAGTCTGCGGGAACCCTGTTTCGGCTGCCCGCTCCGAGGTCTAGCGTGCTCACTGTGAGCACGCAGCTCGAGCAGTCGGGAACCGTCGGGGTCTTACACCCTCGCCGTCAAGCGCGTAGCAGCCGCATGACGCGCCATATCAACACGGAGCGCCTGCCGACCTGCTTGCTCTGCGCACGGCCGACGATCAGCGTGAGCGTCTCGACCGGAACCTTCATCCGGCCCGTCGTTCCACGTCCCGCGGGACAGGACGCTGAGCTGGGCCAGTGTTCGGGATTGAAGCTCCTATGACTTGTCAAGTCATTGCTGGTTGTTGTTCGAGGAGTCGGTAGAGGTGGCGGGCGAGGTAGCGCTTGAGGAGTCGGGTGGCGTCGCGGCGACTCTTGCCTTCGGCGATCT